>JAQCEV010000039.1 GCA_027618515.1 Chloroflexota bacterium
CCCCTGACGCCACTACCACCGTCGACGTCACGCCTACTCCCACGCCCACCCCTGACGCCACTACCACCGACGACGTCACACCAACTCCCACACCCACGCCTGACGCCACTACCACTGATGACGTCACGCCCACGCCAACAGCCGAGCCTACCCCGGAACCCACGCCGATCTTCGTGGAACCCAGCTTCCGAGAGGTCGTCGCCCTGTCGATCCACATCATCCCTTCCAAAGCCACCCGCAAGCACGACCGCACGGTCGTCACTGGCGCGTGCAACGCCAAGGGCAACCAGAAGATGACCGTCCTCGACGATGAGGGCAACGAAGTCGAACTCGACTGCACAGGTGACACCACCGCCGAGGGCTCCGATGTCATTCTGCTCAAGAAGAGCAAGGGCAAGGGCAAGCCCGATGAGGTCGTTGGCACTGTCGACCCCGACGACATCGACACCCGCATCGAGAACCTCAAGAGCGGCGCCTCCGACGAGCGCAAGGCCCTCCTCGACGAACTCAAGACCGAACGCGACTCCGCCAAAGAGGAACGCCTTCAGAATCTCGAAGACAAGGCCCCGCCTGGCGCCAAAGAGAAAGTCCAAGGCGCTCGAAACAAGGGCAAGAGTGACACCGGCTCTAGTAGCGGGAGCGGCACGAGTGGAGGCTCAGGCAGTGGCAAACCCGACGACACCGGCGGTGGATCAGACAAATCCACCGGAAAACCAGACGACACTGCCGGTGGATCAGACAAGACCACCGGCAAGCCCGACGACAAAGGCAAGGGCAAGAAGTAACGCCCCTCGCCTAGGCGCTCGCGGCTCCGCCCGCTAGAATGACAGCATGGCACGCGAGCTTTCAGGAAACATCGACGGTACCGGTCTCAAGGTCGGTCTCCTCGTATCGCAATTCAACGAAGCGATCACCTCACGCCTCCTCGAAGGAGCGCGCGACGCGTTGACCCGCCACGGCGTCCGTGAAGACGCCATCACCATCGTCTCAGTCCCCGGCTCGCTAGAGTTGCCGCAAGCGGCCCAACGCATGGCCCGCACAGGCGACTGGGACGCCCTCGTCACCCTCGGCTGCGTCATCCAGGGCGAGACCGCCCACTTCGCGTACGTCTCCGGTGAATCCGCTCGTGGTGTCGCAGATATCGCCCGCGCCTTCGACATCCCCGTGATGTTCGGCGTGCTCACCACATACACCACTGACCAGGCGATGGCTCGCTCAGGAGGCGCACTAGGCAACCGTGGCTTCGACTGCGCCCTCGCCGCCATCAAGATGGCCACCCTCTACCGCCAGATCGACCAAGAGACCGCGAAAGAGTTGAACATATGAGCACTCAAGACCAACTGACCGAGGATCTGAAAACCGCCATGAAGGCGGGTGACAGCGTCACCAAAGACACCATCCGCATGATCAAGGCCGCCCTCCAGAACGCCACCCTCGCCGCCAAAGGCGAGGATCTCGATGACGCCAGCGTCAACCAGGTCCTCGCAAAGATGGCCAAAGAGTATCGCGACTCCATCACCACTTACGGTGACGCCAAGCGCGATGACCTCGTCGCCAAGGAAGAGATCGAGCTCGCCGTCCTCATGCGCTACCTTCCCGAGCAGATGGGCGCAGACGAAGTCCGCACCATCGTCGAGGCGATCGTCGCTGAAGTCGGTGCGACGGGCCCCGGCGACAAAGGCAAGGTCATGGGCAAACTGATGCCCCAGGTCAAAGGCAAAGCCGACGGCACCCTCGTCAACACCATCGTCACCGAGATCCTCGCGTCCCTCGCCTCCTAGTTCCATCGCCCGATCGGCCTAGCCAACCCTCGCACAGCCCATTCACGCAGAAAGAACCTCGCGCATGTCCTCACGTTTCGCCATCGTCGTCTTCCCTGGCACCTGGAGCGACGTGGATTGGCATCACGCCATCACCGGCGTCCTCGGCGCTGAGGCGGACTACGTCTTCCACAAGCAAACCGACCTCTCAGGCTTCGACGCCGTCGTCCTCCCTGGCGGCTTCTCCTACGGCGACTACCTACGACCAGGCGCCATCGCCCACCTATCGCCCGTCATGCGCTCCGTCATCGACTTTGCGGCATCTGGCGGCCCCGTCATCGGCAGTTGCAACGGCTTCCAGGTCCTCTGCGAATCGGGCCTCCTGCCTGGCGCGCTCATGCGCAACCAAAGCCTCCAGTTCCGGTGCCAACCTCAGCACCTACTCGTCGAGCGATCAGCCGCTCCTTTCACGTCCATGACTAAAGCAGGTCAAGTGATTTCTATTCCCGTCTCCCACGGAGATGGCAACTACTACGCCGACCCTGAGATCCTCGAAAGCATGGAAGCCAACGGCCAGATAGCCTTCCGCTACTGCGACGCCACAGGCGCCGTCACCGAGGCTGCCAACCCCAACGGCTCCCTCCACAACATCGCTGGCGTCACCAACGAAGCTGGCAACGTCCTCGGCCTCATGCCCCACCCTGAGCGCGTCGTCGAGCCAGAACTCGGCGGCACCGACGGACTACTGTTCCTGCGCTCCATGCTCGATGCACTCCACGAGCACGCGGTCTAGCCGGGTGGAGCTAGGCATAGCCCTCACGCTCGTCGCGACCGTCGGTTGGGGTGCAGGCGACGTATTCGCCCGCAAATCCATGTTCGGCGCCAGCGCGACCACCGTCCTCGCCTCGATGATCACCCTGACCATCATCGCCCTCGGTATCGTGGGCCTCTTCCTCGAAGGCCCGTCCGCATTTGGCGCGATCGACCTCCGTTTCCTAGGCGTCGTCGCCATCATGGGCAGCCTCACTTGGGTCACCGGCAATCTCCTCTACTTCCACGGCATGAAACGCGCTGGCGTCACCATCGCCGCCCCCATCCTCGGTGCCGCGCCACTCGCCGCCATCACGCTTGCGATCGTATTCGGCGGCGAAGACCCCAACCCCTGGGTACTCCTCGGCGCGGTGATCATCGTCCTAGGCATCGGCATCCTCATGACCGACCGCAACCGTGCGCTTGAATGAGCAACACTGCACATGGGCAGATGCCCAATCGCCAAATGACCTCAGGGATCGTCTTCACGATCCTCTCCGGCCTCTCCTTCGCCTTGTCCGGCTTCCTCGCTAACCATCTCGTCGACGACGGCCGCCCCGGCGTCATCGTCGGCTTCTACGAAAGCCTCTTCGGCGTGGCCCTCGTCCTCGCAGTCAACGTCCGCCAGCTCGGAGGTCGCCCTCAGGTGACGCGGTCCGCCGTACTCTGGATCACCCTCGCCGCAGCCGGATTCGCAACTGCCTTCGGCAGCTTCTACACCGCCCTCAGCCGCATAGACTTCAGCGTCGGCGCCCCCATCCTTGGCGCCGTTCCCATGGTCTCCTACGTCTTCGTCCTGTTCCTCCTGCGGGGAGAAGAACACATCACACCGAGAACTCTGCTCGGCGCCACCCTTGTCGTCGTCGGAGTCGGTATCATCGGGGTAACAAGCTAATGCCAGCCAGCCAAGAAACCCTAGACACCATCGCCCTCACCAGGGCCGAATACGACCTCATCGTCGAAAAACTCGACCGAGAGCCCAACGAGGTCGAACTCGGCCTCTTCGGCGCCCTCTGGAGCGAGCACTGCGGCTACAAACACTCCAAGCCGTTGCTCGGCCTCTTCCCCACCACCGGCGAAGCCGTACAGGTAGAGGCTGGCCAAGAGAACGCTGGCGTCGTCGACATCGGTGATGGCCTCAGCATCGTCTTCAAGGCTGAGTCCCACAATCACCCTTCAGCGGTCGAGCCCTACCAGGGCGCGGCCACCGGCGTTGGCGGCATCATCCGCGACATCCTAGCGATGGGTGCGCGCCCCATCGCCCTACTGAATTCACTACGTTTCGGCCCCCTCGACGACGCCCGCAATCGATTCCTGTTCGACGGCGTCGTACGTGGCATCTCTGGCTACGGCAACTGCATCGGCATACCCGACGTTGGCGGCGAGATCGTCTTCGCTGACGCCTACTCGGGCAACCCCCTGGTCAACGCCATGTGCATCGGCCTCCTGCGCGACGGCGAACTCATGTCCGCTGCCGCCAAAACACCTGGCAGCGTCCTACTCGCCGTCGGCTCAGCCACCGGTCGCGACGGCATCCACGGCGCCTCTGGCCTCGCCTCCCGCACGTTCAGCGGCGGCGACGACTCCGAGATGCGACCCACCGTCCAAGTCGGCGATCCCTTCCTGGAGAAAGTCCTCATCGAAGCCTGCCTGGAGGCCGCCAAGAGCGGCCACCTGGAAGGCCTGCAAGACATGGGCGCAGCAGGCCTCACTAGCTCGGCCATCGAATGCGCCGAGCGTGGCGGCACCGGCCTGGAGATCAACGTCGACGCCGTCCCCCGCCGCGAGGAGGGCATGACCGCCTACGACGTCATGCTGTCAGAGTCCCAGGAGCGCATGCTTCTCATCGTCAAAGAAGGCCATGAAGGCCCCGTTTCTGAAATCTTCGAGCGCTGGGACCTCCACGTCAGCAACATCGGTACCGTCACCGACGACGGCATCGCCCGCATCTTCGAAAACGGCAAGATCGTCGCCGAAGTCAGCGTGGAAACCCTCGTCGCAGCGCCACGCTATCGCCCCGGTGGAACGCGGCCCGCATACCTGGACGCCCTCCACGCGCAGCCCCTCCCGTCAGAGCCCAACCCCGAGATGGCGGGCCAACTGCTCCTCAACCTCCTCGGCTCCCCCAACATCGCTTCGCGCCGCTCTGTCTACAGGCAGTACGACCACGAGGTGCAGACCAACACCCTGGCCAAGCCTGGCGCCGGCGACGCCGCCATCGTCCGCATACGTGGCACCCAGAAGGCCATAGCCATCGCCATCGACGGCAACGGGCGTCACGCCTACCTGGAGCCCTACACCGGTGGCGCTATGGCCGTCGCTGAAGCTTGCCGCAACGTCGTTTGCGCGGGCGGCACTCCGCTGGCCATCACCGACTGCCTCAACTTCGGCGATCCCACCAAGCCCGACGTCTACTACCAGCTTGAGGAAGCCATCAAAGGCATGTCCGCCGCCTGTGAAGCCCTCGGCGTCCCCGTCATCAGTGGCAACGTATCGCTGTTCAACGAATCAGCGGGCGAGGCCATCTACCCTACCCCTGTCGTGGGAGCCGTCGGCCTGCTGCTGGACGCCACCACCAAGCTCACCGCAGGGTTCACCAACCAAGGCGACGTCGTCCTCCTCCTCGGTGACCCCACTACCGGCCTCGCTGGCAGCGAATACCTCGCTCACGAGTACGACCAGGTCTCCGGGCAGCCCACCATCGACCTCGCAGCGGAGGCCAGCCTCCAGAAACTCGTCGTCGCCCTCGCCGACGACCGTCTCCTCCACTCAGCGCACGACTCCGCAGACGGCGGCCTCGCCGTCGCCATCGCAGAATGCGCCATCATCGGCGAGCTTGGTTTCGTGGGTGACGTACCCGAGATGGATCGCTGGGACGCCGCGCTCTTCGGCGAAGCGCCCTCCCGCATCGTCGTCAGTTGCGCCTCCACCGACGCCGACGTCATCATCCGGCGAGCCGCAGAGCTAGGCGTACCTGCCGAGCGCCTCGGTGAGGTCGGTGGCCAACGCTTCACCATCTACGACGACCTCGACCTTCCCCTCGCCGATCTCATCGACGCCCACGCCAACGGCCTTGATCGCGCCCTCGGGACTGCATAACCAACCACGGCAGGAGTCGCGCGCATGCCCCCTCTCAGTCGCATGTCCGAGGTCTATCCACGAGACGAGAAGGCAACCGTCCCCTACGGCTACCGCATCAACGACGTGATCTACGCTGGTTCGCTCCCTGGCACACGCCCCGCTTCCGGCGAGGCAGTCGGCGATGCCCCTGCACAGATGGAAGAGGCGCTCAAGCACGTAAAAACGCTCATGGAAAAAGGCGGAGGTAGTCTCGACAACGTCGCCCGCTGCGTCGGCTACGTCACGAGCCCAGAGGATCGCCTCGCGGTCTATGCCCCCTGGGATGAACTCTTCCCGGACCCCAACGACAGGCCCGCGTTCAAAGTCCTCACCACCGAACTCCCGCCCGGCCACCTCGCGCACATCGATGTCCTCGCCTTCGTCGGCCAACGACGCACCCGCATAGACATCCCCAACGTCCCGGCGCGTGATCCGTCGGTGAAGATCGGCGACTGGTTCTTCACCTCTCGCTGCCACGGGCTCAACCAAGTCGACGGTCAACTCGTGGACGGCGGCCTGGAACCCCAAACCAACCAGACCATCGACAACCTGCTCACCCTCGTAGGGCTCGCGGATGGCACGCCTGAGAACATCACCCAGGTCACCATGTTCGGGCGCGACACCGCCTACATGGAAACCGCCAAGCGAATCTTCAATGAACGCTTCCCCGACCCTGGCACACGGCCCGAGCTCCACCAGGTCGTCGCCTTCATCACCGCACGTTTCGAGATCTCCATCGAAATGATGGCCCGCATCTAGGAGGGCTCACATGGCCACCGAAACATTCCGCGAGATCTACCTCTGCCCCGCCCAGAACAACATCGTCGCTGGCGTCATGATCGGTGACTTCGCCATCGCACCTGCCTTGAAACCCATCGACGCCACCAGCGGCGCAATCGTCTCCGGCGGGCTCGCCGAGCAAGTCAGAGCGACTTTAGTGAATCTAGATCTGTTTCTGGACGCGGCGGGACTTGGCCTACATCACGTCTCGCGGATGAGGTTCTTCATGCGGAACCCGGATGACCGTGAGGCGATCGATCCCGTGTGGGAGGAGAGATACCCAAGCGCCGTTGCGCGCCCGCCATTCGAGTTCATCCCCGCCAACCTGCCGGACGGAACGTTGGTGGTCGCTGAGGTGCTGTGCTCGTAAGGCAGGCCCTCGAATGGCGCAACGCATGCTCGCCCCAAGCCCTGAAGCGCTCACCACCTAGCCCGGCGCGGCAGGCCCTAGCTCGTTGGTGAGCGGTGGGGCCGCCCTAACGCTAGAGTCCGTAGAGCGCCCTCGGGTTATCCGACAAAATCTTTTGCAGCACTTCGGGGCTGACGTCTTCGCGCTGCTTGAACGTGCTGATCGCGTCATTCTCGCCAGAGATATCCGTGTGGCCGTAGTCCGTGCCGATGACGAGATTGTCTTCGCCAGCGTAGGCCATGATGTACGGAATATCGTCGTCTGATTCGCAAGAAACATAAACGTTGTACGCCTTCAGCACATCTTCGGGTACATCACGCCCTAGCTTGCGGCCGCGCCGACGCACCTCTTTCACGATCCAGGGCACCCATTGAGCTGAAACCTCAATGAAACCCCATCGTAGTTTCGGGAACGTGACCGGCACGTCGCTCATCATCACCACCAATGAAGACCCTACCGTGGGAACGCGCAACGAATAGAAGCTTGCAGCCTTGTCATACGCAGACTTCATGCCTTGGAACACGGCCGGGCTGGCGTTGGAGACGTGCACCGCTATGCACATGTCCAATCGTTCCGCTTCCTCGTACAGAGGATAAAAATAAGGATCTACGAGCAGCCGCTCGCCCTCTATGGGGCGCATCATGACGCCGACTGCCCCGTTTTCCCGGGAATAGCGCATCTGGACGATCGCCTCATCCATGCTCATGATCGGAAGTACGCAGGTCCAAGGGAGGCGCTCGTCGGATTTCGAGTATGCGTCGGCCATCCAGCGATTCCAGCTACGGCAGATCGCCGCCTCAGCGGCGGGGTCGTCCGTGACAGCCGTCAACCAGAAGGAATTGAAGATGACCTGAACATCCACGCCCATCGCGTCCATGTCATCTAGGCGAGCCTGCACATCGTCTAGATCTCGCCCCGCTGGCGACAAGTTGAGATCGAAGCCTTGCTTCTTTGACAGCTCAGCAAGTTGTTCGCGGGTCAGATTGAAAGTCGTGCCACGGATCTTGCCTCCGACGTTCCAAGCCTGTTTGCCTGTGCCATCCGTGGACGCATAAAGCAGCGGGCGATGTTTCTCGTCCGAGGGATCCATGAAATCCCAAGTGCGCTCCGTCTCTACAACGTGGGCATCGGCATCGATCACCTTACCCGCATACTTCGTAGCCATGATTGTCCTCCGTCTTTCGGATGAAGATAGGTGCAAGCCGACAACCAGTAACTGGTGCTTACCGGCGGCCGCCGTTGATGTCGATCACCGTGCCCGTAGTGTATGACGCAGCGTCAGACACCAGGTACAGCGCTGCACCCGCTATGTCCACCGCATCGCCAGTCCTGCCCAGCGGTATCGCAGTCGCCCCTCGGCTCCCAGGAGGAGCATAGGGATGAACGGCCGCGCGGTCCGCATGCGCGATCGTCCCGGGAGCGATGGCGTTGACGCGTATCGCGGGAGCCCATTCCTGGGCCATGGTCAGCGTCAAGCTGATCACTCCCGCCTTCGCAGCACCGTAGAGTCCGTTCCCCGGACTGGCGCCTTGCCCTGAACCTGACGCCATATTCAAGATCGCACCACTACCCTGCTCAAGCATGAGTGGCGCGACGGCGGAACTCACATGGAAGAAACTCTCAAGGTTCAGACGAAGGCACTCCCGGAAGTCCTGAGCACCCATCTCTAGCAGCTGTCCCATCCTGAAGGTCTCCCCCCAGGTCGCTCCAGCGTTGTTCACGAGGATGTCGACATGGCCGAACTCGTCTTTGACCTGACCGACCATCGCCCGCACTTGCTCTGGCTCGCGAACGTCAGCGAGGATGCCGACCGCCTTGCGGCCACGCTCACCTATTTCACCGATAACGGGATCCGCAGGGAGGTGCATGCGTTCCGTTCCCATGTCCACCGTCTCTGGGAGCCTGGAGATGATTGCGATATCCGCACCTGCGCCTGCCAATGCAAGCGCAATCGCCTTGCCGATGCCTTGGCTACCGCCCGTAACGATCGCTACTTTGCCCGTTAGGTCCATGGAATCCATACGCGCTCACCTCTCGGTCGTGACTGTATCACGTCTGCTTTTGCAGCGAGCACATGCCTAGGGAATGCTTCTTCGCTGATTCGAAACGCCAGGAAGTGCGCCCGGAAAGTTGGCACATCCCACCACAAAATCGGCCATCTGCTACTTGCGCACACGCCCCACCTACCCCTGATAATCACGCCATAGGGAGTCGATTCCCCCCATGGCGTAAAGCCATCTCCCGCTGGCGCGAGGGTTGGGGTATCATAGACTGCGGCTTTTTCGCCGCACCATCTACTGTCGTGCACGTTGTCGGCAGCCCTATTTGAGAGAGGGACGAGTTATGAATGTCATCTTCCTAGAGGATGTCGCCGGCACCGCTGATGCTGGTGAGATCAAAGAAGTAAAGAACGGTTTCGCACGGAACTACCTGCTGCCGAAGCATCTGGCCGCGCCCGCAACCCCCGACCAGCTCCAGCGCGTTAAGGCCATCGAGAAGGCCGCGCAAGCCAACCGGATGAAGTTCTCCGAAGAGTGGACCGCCGTCGCTGAAGCCATGAAGGGCCTCAACGTCGTAGTCGAAGTCCGCGTTGGCCCCAGCGGCCGCCTCTTCGGCGCCGTCACCGGACGCCACATCGCTGAAAAGCTCACCGAGGCCACCGGTCGCAAGATCGACCACCACCAGGTACTCCTTGGCGAAGCCATTCACGAGCCTGGTGACTACCCGATCGCCATCCGCCTGTACCGTGAGGTTCACGCTGAAGTCATCGTCTCTGTCATCCCTGAGGGCTACACGCCTGAAGAGGCAGCCGCACTGGCCGCCGTCGTGGAAGAAGAGCGCGCAGCCTTCGAGGCTGAGCAAGCCGGCGCAGCAGCGGGCGACGCTGATGCAACAGCAGCCGAAGGCGAAGAAGCAGCGGAAGACACCGAAGAGGCCTAGCGCGCTAGGCCCCGCAGCAGGGGCACAAGCGGGGGAACGACCAAGGCATGTACGCAGAAAAACTTCCCCCACATGATGCCGATGCGGAAGAAGCCGTCATCGGCTCCCTGCTCATCGATGGCGAGTCCATCAACAAGATTGCGCCGCTGGTCAAGCCCGAGGATTTCTACCGCGAGCGCAATCGATGGTGCTTCGAAGCTTGCCAGTCGCTGTACCGCCGAGGCGAGAGCATCGACCAGATCTCCGTCGCTCGCGAACTCTCCCTCCACGAACGCCTGAATGAGGTCGGCGGCTCCGCCTACCTCAGCCACGTCGTGTCCGCCACACCCACCTCGGTGCACATCGAGCACTTCGCCCGCATCGTCAACCAGACCGCCACCATGCGACGGCTGATTCAAGTCGCGGGCGAGATCGCCGCCATCGGCTACGCCGACGCACCTGATGTCGAAGTCTCTATGCAGCAAGCGGAAGAGCTACTCTTCCAGGTGCGCAACACCCACACCGTCCGCGACTTCGTAACCATCCGCGAAGTGCTTGACCAGTACCTCGAAGACACCGCAGGCCTCGATCCCATGGATCGTGGCGCCGCGCCCATCCCCACCGGCTTCCCCGACCTCGACAACGCCCTCGGACGTCTCCAGCGGGGTGACCTCATCATCCTTGCCGCACGTCCTGCCCTCGGTAAGTCCACCCTCGCCATGAACATCGCTCGCAACGCCGCTGGCCAAGGTGCCGTCGCAGCCGTCTTCAGCCTAGAGATGAGCCGCGAACAGCTAGCCCTTCGCCTGCTCTCCGCTGAAGCTGAAGTCGACAGCCACCTGCTCCGCCTCGGCCTCCTCGGTGAGACAGCCACGCAGCGCGTAATGACATCCATCGGTGAACTTTCCGACCTTGGCATCTACATGGACGACTCGCCCGCGCAAACCGTCCTCGACATGCGCAGCAAAGTCCGTCGCCTCCACACCGACCGTGGGGTCGACCTCCTCATCGTCGATTACCTCCAACTCATCGCAGGCAACTCCAGCGGTCGTGGAGAGAACCGCGTCCAAGAGTTGAGCGAGATCACCCGCCAACTCAAAGCCATGGCCCGTGACCTGAACGTCCCCGTCATCGCCCTATCTCAGTTGAGCCGTTCCATCGAGCAACGCCCCGACCACTACCCCCAGCTCTCCGACCTACGTGAATCAGGTTCTATCGAGCAGGACGCCGACGTCGTCGCGTTCATCCACCGCGAGGACAAGTACTACACCGAAGACCAATGGGCCGAGCGCAACCCAACCGAGCAGTACCCGGAAAACCTCGCCTCGATCATCATCGCCAAGAACCGCCACGGGCCCACCAGCAACATCCACCTCTACTTCCGCGGCAACTTCATGCGCTTCGAGAATCTCGCCACCGAATACTCGGGCGTCTAGGCATGCCCCTATTCGACGGCTTCCCCAAGGGGACGAAGGCACTCCCCGTGCCCAGTCCCTTCCTCAGTTCCCTCCTCGCCGACATCGACGACCTTGCCGAGCTCAAGGCCACGCTGCGCTTCCTCTGGTACGCATCGCAGGTCACCGGGATGCCAAAGTGGGTCGACGAAGCCTCGCTCCTGTCCGACTCAATCCTCGCGGCTGCGATCGGCTCTCAAGACGCCATACGCCAAGCGCTCGAAGACGCCATCAACCGAGGCACGCTGGTCGAAGCCAACGGGTGCTACCTCCTGAACACGCCAGAGAACGCCCGCGTAGCGGCAGAGGCAGCACCCGCGCCTCGACCTGAAATGGCTCCCGAGCCTGTCATGGCACAACCGACCAACATCTACGCGCTCTACGAAGCCAACATCGGCCTCCTTACGCCCATGGTTGCCGATCAATTACGGGACGCAGAAGCGACCTATCCCGTAGAGTGGATAGAGGCCGCAATCAGAGAAGCGACCGAGCGAAACGCACGCAACTGGCGCTACATTTCAACCATCCTTGAACGATGGGCCACCGACGGCCCGAACATCAACGGCACCGATACTGACAGGAAGCAAAGGACGAATAAGAGTGGAGAGCCTGGGAAACATCCTCAAACGGCTTCAGCAGCAGAGTATCTCCGCCAGAGACGAACTGCCGGCTGAATGGCTTGAGGCCGCCGACGCGACCTCCGAAAAGCCCGTGTGCCCCATCTGCAAAGGTAGCGGATGGGTTCGGCATGACGTGCCACCCACCCACTCGGATTTCGGGCGGGCCTTTTCCTGCGTCTGCCAGCGCAACGCCGATGACAGCCAGGTCCTCGCACGCCTCCACCGGTTCAGCAACATGGGCATGCTCGCCAGCGTCTCCTTCGAGAACAGCGACCGCCACGGCCTCGCAACCACCGCTGAAGGCCGCGCTCGGTTCGACAACGCCTTCGCCGTGGCCCAGGCATACGCCGAGTCACCCCACGGCACGCTACTGCTCTCAGGCGGCTCAGGCACAGGCAAGACCCACCTCGCCGCCGCCATCGCCAACCGACTCATGGCCAAAGGCGAGCCCGTTTTCTTCGCCTTCGTCCCAGACCTGCTAGACCACCTCCGCTCCTCCTACGGCCCCGAGAACGGCCTCACCTACGACGAGCTCTTCGAGCAGGTCAAGAACATCGCTGTCCTCGTCCTCGACGACCTCGGCAATCACAGCGGCACCCCCTGGGCAGAGGAAAAGCTCTACCAGGTGCTCAACCACCGCTACCTCACCGGCCTACCCACCATCATCAGCACTAGCACCGTCGTAGACCGCCTCGACGGCCGCCTCCAGAGCCGCGTGCTCGACCCACGCACCTCCCAGGTCGTCGACCTTGGCGGAGGCATCCGTACCGGCGTCACCGGCGTCGGTGCCGTCGAGCCTGAACTCCTCAAGCAGATGTCCTTCGACTCCTTCGACTCCGCAGGCCGAGGCGCAGACGCCCAAGGCCGCCAGACGCTCCAAGCCGCCACAACCTTCGCTCGCGCCTTCGCCGAGCACCCCGAAGGCTGGCTCGTCCTCGTCGGCGACTCCGGCAGCGGCAAGACGCATTTGGCAATCGCCATCGCCAACGAACGCCTCAGGCGCGGCGAGGAGGTCTTCTTCGCCTTCGTCCCTGACCTCCTAGACCACCTCCGCTACACGTTCAGCCCCGACTCCCGCATCACCTACGACGAGCTATTCGATCGCATCAAGCAGACCTCGCTCCTCATCCTCGACGACCTCGGCTCGCAGACGTCATCCGCGTGGGCGACCGAAAAGCTCTACCAGATCGTCGTCCACCGCCACAACGCCAAGCTACCCACCATCATCACCACGCGCGCCATCCCCATGGATCCCCAAGACCCCATCGCATCGCGCCTGGCTGACGCCCGATTCGTCACCGTCGTGCCTATCCTCGCGCCTGACTACCGCCAGCAAGGCAACGGCGGCGCCCCCCGCCCCGACAGGGGCAATCCCTCAAGGAACCAACGCACCCGGTGACTCAGGCCTACTTCGCTGATCACCACCCCAACGACGATGGCTCCTGCGACTTCTGCGGCATCATCTCCGGCCGTGAAGCCCGCACCATCCGTTACGAAGACGACGACCTCATGGTCTTCAAGAACCAGCTCACCTGGGTTCCCGTCATGCTCCTCGTCGTCCCCAAGATCCACCTGACCCAGCAAGAGTTCTGGCGCTCGCCCCTCTTCGCCAAAGCCGCAGCCCTCGCCGTAGAGATCGCACAAGAAGACGCCCCTGACGGCTTTCGTTTCGTGTCGAACTTCGGCGAACAAGCAGCCCAGACCCAGGCCCATGGCCACCTCCACATCCTCGGTGGCGGCGAGATGGGCCTCTACATGGACTTCCCCCGCAAGGGCGACTACTGGCTCCGCCGCTTCGGCACCACCGAAGGCGACGCCGAAAGCCGACAACGCCGCGAAGACGAGCGCAAAAAGCGCGAAGCCCGACAAGCTGACGCCCCAACACAGGACGAACAGCGTTGATCAACGTTCTCCTAGTAGGCGCTGGCGGCTTCATCGGCGCCGTCGCCCGCTACGGCATCATCGTCGGCGTCGGCAAACTCATCAGCCCATCCTTCCCCTGGGGCGTCCTCACCGCCAACGTCGCCGGATCGCTCCTCATCGGCATCCTCGCGGGCATCGGCGAAAGTCGCCACCTCTTCAGCACCGAAGCTCGCCTCTTCCTCTTCATCGGCATCCTTGGCAGCTTCACCACCTTCTCCTCCATCACCAACGACACCATGGCCCTCGTCCGCGCCTCCAACTACGGCGGCGCGCTGGCCAACGTCGCCCTATCCCTCATCCTCGGCCTCACCGCCGTCGCCATCGGCTACGCCCTCGCCAAAGCCGCCACCTAAGCGTGCGCCATACGCCTCCTTGGCGTAAACTCACGGTATCGATGCACTTAAGCGTTTGTTGATGGTCATAGGCGGAGGAGTCATCCTCGGCTTCGTCCTCTGGCGACTCGCCAGTGGCGACGGCCTGGATGGTGGTCGCTGGATCATAGTCGGCGTCGTCCTCGTCACTGGTGCATGGCTCACGTGGGGCGCTGCAGACATGAAGCGCTCGCGTACGCAACAGACACAGAAGCCCGAGCCTACAGTGCTCACCCGCTACGTTGTCCCCCCAAGTGACATCGAACACCTGCAAGTGCGACTCAGGGGCTACGCGATCACCTCGTTCGCCGCCGTGGGACTGTTCCTGCTCGGCTGGTCTCAGCCCGGAACCCGCGATGCTGATATCGCCTGGATTCCTGACTCCCTAGTCGTGAATTTCCCGGACTTCGTATATCCGGTACTGGCCGCTCTATTCCTGCTCCTCGCGCTCGCAGCCTTGGCAGCGTCGAGGGTGACGCGCGTAGCGAATCGCCTACGCCGATACGAGCGCTGGCCAATGCCTGCCGAAATGCTGACGGCCGCCATCGCTCTCTCTGGCGTGATCCTAGGTTGGTACGCAGCGGGCCCCCTCGTCACCGACTTGTCCGTCGGCTATGTCTACGCGTACTCCTACGGCGGCCTCGTATTCCTATCTTCCTTGGCGACCCTACTCATCTGGGACTGGTACGCCCGCCCCCTCCGTGCCGCTTCTGCCGCCGTCACCCGACGCTTCCGTCGCCTACCCAACCTATAGCCTTCGACTCAGCGCGGCGGCCGATGGCTCTAGGGCCATGCCCTGGTAAACTGGCGATTCCAGCCCCTGAGACGACCCGGAGCGACCACATGACCACCACCCCACGCCTCACACCCCTGCGCTACGACCCCACCGAACTCGACCGCAAGTGGCAGCAGCGCTGGGCCCAAGACAACCTCAACCACGTCAACGACGACGACCCTCGTCCTAAGTGGTTCGGCCTCACCATGTACCCGTACCCCTCCGGCGACCTCCACGTTGGCCACTGGTACGCCATGGCCCCCTCTGACGCCCACGCACGATTCATGCGCATGAAGGGCTACAACGTCATGCACCCCATGGGCTTCGACGCCTTCGGCCTACCCGCTGAAAACGCCGCCATCACCCGTGGCATCCACCCACACACCTGGACCATGGCCAACATCGAACGCATGCGTGGCCAACTCCGATCCATGGGCACCATCTACGACAGGGAACGCGAAGTCGTCACCTGCCTCCCTGAGTACTACCGGTGGAATCAATGGTTCTTCCTCCAGTTCTACAAGAAGGGCCTCGCCTACCGCGCCTCTGCCCCCGTCAACTGGTGCCCCACCTGCCAAACCGTCCTCGCCAATGAGCAGGTCGTCGATGGCAAGTGCGAGCGCACGGGCGACGTCGTTATCAGGCGTCAGATGAATCAATGGTTCTTCGGCATCACCAAGTACGCCGACGAGCTTCTCGATTTCTCCAACGTCATCGAGTGGCCCGATCGCATCAAGCTCATGCAGACCAACTGGATCGGCCGCAGCGAGGGCGTCCAGATCTCCTTCGACATCTCTGACCTTGGCCTCGACGACAAAGAGCTACGTACCTTCACCACCCGCATCGACACCATCTTCGGCGTAACCTTCGTGGTTCTCGCGCCCGAGCATCCGTTGGTCGAGCAGCTAACGACCCCTGGGCAGCACGACGCTGTCCACGCCTACATCCAGCAGGCTGGCGAGGCTTCCGAGATCGACCGCCTCTCCACCGAGCGTGAAAAGACAGGCGTGTTCACCGGCTCCTACGCCATCAACCGACTCAACGGGGAAAAGGTTCAGATCTGGGTTGGCGATTACGTCCTCGCCTCCTACGGCACCGGCGCCGTCATGGGCGTCCCCGCCCACGACCAACGTGATTTCGAGTTCGCCAAGAAGTACGACCTGGACATCCGTGTCGTGGTCGCGCCGCCCGCCTACGACGGCCAGCCTTTCACCGAGGCATACGTCGACAAAGGCGCTGGCTCGCAGGTCAACTCCGGCCAGTTCGATGGCCTGCCCAACACGGACGGCTACAAGGCCATCGCCGACCACATCGAGGCCCAAGAGTGGGGCACACGCACCATCACCTACCGCATGCGCGACTGGCTCGTGTCGCGCCAGCGCTACTGGGGCACGCCCATCCCCATCGTGTACTGCGAGAAGTGCGGCACCCAGCCTGTCCCCGAGGACCAACTTCCCGTCGTCCTCCCAGAGGACGCCGAGTTCAAGCCCACCGGTGAATCGCCTCTCAAATACAACGAAGGCTTCCTCCACACCACCTGCCCCAACTGCGACGGCCCCGCCACCCGCGAGACCGACACGATGGACACCTTCGTGGATTCCTCCTGGTACATGTACCGCTACGCCAGCCCCCACTTCGACCAAGGCCCGTTCGACACAGCGAAAACCGCCCAGTGGGCCCCCGTAGACCAATACACCGGCGGTGCTGAGCACGCCGTCATGCACCTGCTCTACGCCCGCTTCTTCACCAAAGCCATCCGTGATCTAGGCCTCATCGACTTCGGCGAGCCGTTCCTTCGACTCTTCAACCAAGGCTCCGTCATCCACGGTGGCCACAAGATGTCCAAGAGCCGTGGCAACGTCATCGCCCCCGACGTCTACGTCAACGACCTCGGCGCAGACATCGTCCGCCTCTACCTCATGTTCATGGGCCCCTGGGAAGGCGGCGGAGACTGGTCCGACACCGGCATCAACGGCGTCGCCCGCTGGGTCAACCGCGCCTGGGACCTCTGCCTCGCGTCCACCGACGCCCTACCTGACGCCGACGCCGCCAGCGACCGCGATGTCACCCGCCTCACGCACCAGACCATCCGGCGCGTCATCCAAGACATCGAGCGCTTCAAATACAACACCGCCGTCTCCGCCATGATGGAGATGACCAACCAACTCGCCCCCATCCACGAAGCCGCGAAGGTCTCCAAAGGCGTCTGGAGAGACACCGTCAGCAGCCTCCTGCTGCTCCTCGCGCCCCTCGCCCCTCACATCACCGAAGAGATGTGGGAACGCACCGGCCACACCGGCAGCATCCACGCCCAAAACCTCCCCGCCTGGGACGAATCCCTCGCCGCCATCGACGAAGCCACCCTCATCATCCAAGTCAACGGCAAAGTCCGCGACAAAATCACCGTCCCCGCCGACATCACCGAAGACCAAGCCAAACAAACCGCCCTCGCCTCCGACAAAGTCACCCCCTACACCCAAGGCAAAACCATCGACAAGATCGTCTTCGTCCCCGCCCGCTATTTGATCAGCGTGGTCGTGAAGGGCTAGCTTTCCCTGGACAATCGTTGCTCCGAGTCGCCAGGTGGCTCAAGCGTAGGCTCATCCTTGGGAGCCGCATCCACCAAATCGAGATACGCACCGTAGGCATATATTCTGTTCCGCCCTTGGGTTGTTATCTCTTCTAGAATGCCTAGCGATTCCAGTTGTTTGACAACATTGGACGCGGTCGGATACGAAACATTCAGGAGTTCTTTGGCGCCTGTGATAGTTATGAACGGATCAGCGAATAGGTGATCCAATAGGTACAGGGGATGCCCTGAACCTGGTGCGTCCTCGTGTATAGCCGTTCTGTGGAGCTCTCGTAGTCTCAGGATTCGACTAGCTGTTACACTCGCGGACTCAGCAACTCGCCATACGGCAGTCAGGAAGAACAACAACCAGCGCTCGACATCACCAGAATCTCGAACACCCTGTAGAGCTTCGTAGTATTCATCTTTGTGCTCTTCTATGAACTGGCTGATATACAAAAGAGGGCGTTTCAGCACATCCTGTTCACAGAGGAAAAATGTTACAAGTAACCGCCCTACCCGACCGTTGCCATCAAGGAAAGGATGGATCGTCTCGAACTGATAATGGATCAATGCCGCTTTGATCAACGGCGACATCGGAGCGCTGTCATTGAGATAGGCTTCAAGTGCTCCCATCGCTCCAATCATCGCGTCAGGTGGTGGAGGCACAAAAGTTGCAGAATGGACATCGCAACCCGGCGGCCCGACCCAATTCTGTTCTTTCCTAAACTCACCTGGGGACTTTTCTTGACCACGCACTCCGCTCATAAGAAGCGCGTGAATCTCGCGAATCAATCTTCCCAAAATGGGGATGTCGTTGAGTCGGCTCATCCCATAGTTGGTAGCTGCAACGTGATTGAGAACTTCTTGAACGTCGGGGCGGAGCCGATTCGGCGACCGTGCCTCCTGTTCAAGAACCTCACTTAGCGACGCCTGTGTCACCCCCTCGACCCGGGAACTCAAAACCGACTCTTTTTTTACATAGATCGCGACGAAGAGATCAGGGTTGGGGAGCATTTCTGCTGCCGCGTTGAGTTGGCCGACCGCCAAATCTGCTTTAGAGAGTACGAACAGAAGTTGATCGTCATAGGCCACCGGAGTGTCGAACGGTAGGGAGTTCGGGATGAACGCCCGATATCTTCCCGGTTGGGGCTCGTAGCTTCCTGTCCGGCCTATCTTTTCCATTTTCAACTCTGCTTGCATGCTGCGGTACGATTCCAACTCTTATTCAACTATACCTCGTTTTTGTTTAATAAAGACAAACCCTATTCAAACCAACCTTAATACTCCTTCCGCAATTCCTGATCATTCCACGTAACTCACCCACACTGACACCTGCCCGTAGCGCCATCGTCACATCATCGCCTACTCTGTTCCCCCGCACGCCACCCAAGCCCCTACCTCGCTTGGCAGTCGGCATCCCTTGCCCACAGGCAAACGGAACAAACCGGAACAAAGTGGAACACATCAAGACGCACTACCAGCCCATCACCGACCTGCCACAACCTCACTCCCCAGCCTTTCCCCAGAGGTAAATGAGCAAGAATGAGCACAAATGAGCAGGGTATTTCGCGAAGTTCATCCACCAACCGCACCCGACGAACACCCGTGCCGGCCCTCTCCGTTCGCCCTGCGCAGCAGCGCCAGAGGGCCGGGCGGGTGGGCACAATCACGCTCCCCTGGCCTCGTTCGCCAGAGGCAAATCGGGCCGAAATGGACCCATTTGGACCCACCCCCCAGACCGGCTCACGCCGCACCAGAGGCAAACGTCGGTCCATCTCGCGCAACTCACGCCTGAAGGCAGTGGTCCATTCCGCTCCAAACAAGGACAAACACGACCGTTCCGCTGCATTAACCGTTCATTTCGATGCCATTTACACCCAAATCTGATAACGTCCCGCCCACACCGTCACAGAGGAACAATCATGTTGAAACTACGCGGAACCTTCTCCGAAAACCCACGCCTAGCACCCCTCCTCGATGGCACCGTCAAAGCCAAAGGCATCGAACTTGAGTTCGAGATGGGCCACCCCGCCGAACTCCACGAGCGCCACCTCCGCGACGACGCCTACGACATCTTCGAATTCTCCATCTCCCACTACATGATGACCAAGGAACACCCCTCCTCCATCGGCAAGTGGAACTGGGCGGCGTTGCCCCTGTTCTTCAGCAAAGCCCTCCTCTGCATGAACACCTTCGTCAACGTCGATTCAGGCGTGAATCACCCCCGTGACCTCAAGGGCAAGAAGATGGGCGTGCCCGACTTCTCCATGACCGCCGCCCTCTGGTGGCGCGCCATGCTCCGCGAGCTCTACGGCTACCACCCCTGGGACGTTGAGTGGGTCGTAGGCCGCTCCGCCGAAACCAGCCATTCAGCCCTGATCGGCGGAGGCGCAACAACGTTCAACCCCAAGATCGCCATATCCTGGCCCAATCGCCCCCAGGTACTCGACGAGATGCTCCAGTCAGGCGCCATCGACGCCGCCTACCCCGCAGGCTCTGAGGTCAAGATCACGGCGGACTCCGGACGGGTAAAACCGATCTTCAGCGACATGGGCCACGAGTGGGTCGCCGAATTCGTCCGCGCCACAGGCTTCGGCCCCGTCAACCACACAGTGGTAGTCCAGCAGAAGGTACTCGACGAGAACCCCTGGGCCGCCGAGGCCCTCTACGAGGCCTTCGAGGAGTCCAAGCAGGAGTCCTACCGCCGCGATGCGGCCGCCCGATCCCTCTACCCCAAACAAGACCTCGCCAAGCAGGTCGAGGAGTTCGGCGACGACCCCTACGTTTCCGGCCTCGACGCCAACATCCCCATGCTCCAGATGGCCGTCGACCAATCCGTCGAGGAAGGCCTCTCCAAGGGCACTGCCGACCTCTCAGGCCTCTTCGCCGAAGCCCTCCGCACCAGCTAGATCAACGCTTAGCAAGAGAGTATGACCATGACTGACACCCTGCACACGAGCACCTTCAGCCGAAACGCCGTCCACACCCACGCCCTCGAGAACGGGTTCTACGCTGCCGAAGACCTTGAAATCGAAGTCGACATCACCCAGGCGTCCAAGACCCAGATGGCCCAACTCCGCGATGGCGTCTGGGATGTAGTCTCCACCAACTTCGACAACGTCCTCTACTGGACCGAGGACCACGGATCAGACCTCCTCGTCGTCTCCGCCCTCGACTCCCTCCCACGCCAGGACCTGGTCGTCCGCCCCGAGATCAAGTCCTACGAGGATTTCAGAGGCAAAGTCATCGCAGTCGATGCCGCTGAGAGCGGCTACGTCACTCCCCTGCGCGTCCTCCTATCCAACGCTGGCCTCAAAGAGAACCACGACTACACACTCACTGAGTTTGGCGCCACCGACGGCCGCGTCGCCGCCATGACCGAAGGCAAAGCCGTCGGCGCCATGGTCAGCGAGGGACGCAAGCTCGAAGGTGACATGTGGGTCATGGACGCCATCGCCAGGCTCTACACCCATTACGCCAGCATCGTCGTCGTCCGCCGTGAGTGGGCCGAGGCCAACGAGTCGCTCCTGCTCCGCTACCTCCGCGCCCACCTTGGCGCAACCGCCGCGCATGAAGGTGTAAGCGAGCTCACCTTCGCCTGGGAAGGTCTCCGCGAGATGATGCAGATGCGGTCAGACGTAGGCTTCCTCAGAGGCGACATCGACCCCACCCGCTTCGCCACCGAGCGCTACTTCGAGGAGGCTCGCCCGCGCTAGCTACCCAGGCCGGGTCACCAACGCGATCGCCCGCGGGAACGGCCAAGCCTCTTTGACCACCGAGAAGTGAGCCTCCTCGAAGATCCACCGCCAGTCGCCCGCCGTGTACTTGTTATGCGTCGAGAACAACTCCAGCGCCCTCGGGTACCGAGCCTCAAGAGGATCGCCCGGCTCGCTCACCCGGAGATCGATGTACTCCTTGAAGCCCACTCGAACCCAGTCGTACAGCAAGAACACCCCGCCCGGCTTCAGCACCCGCCGAACCTCCTTCAGGAACGAGAACGGATCCTCCAGCGTGTGCATCACCGCCGCGATCGTCAGCAGATCCACCGACCCGTCAGCCAACGGCAGCGTCCCCGTCACGTCCCCACTCTCGAACGTCGGCGTCGAGCCCACGTACTCCAGAGACCGCGCGTGACCCAGCATGTCGTCCCCGCGATCAACCCCGATCAGCGTCGCGCCTGGCAACCGCCCGCTCACGTCCCGCAGGAACAATCCCGGCCCGCACCCCAGATCAGCCAGCACCGGAGCCTCAGGCAGCAACGGCTGCACCTCCGCTGCGAAGAAAGCCCAGAAATCATCGTTGAACCGAACGTAGTACCGCTCCAACTGCCGCGCCAGCGCTCCAGCCCCTCGCTGCGTCATCCTTGCTCCTTCTTCGTGGTGAGCCCCCGCTCGGCGAACACCTCGCCCGCGCACCTCAGCCCGTTCAGCGCACGCGGCAACCCCACGTACGAGATGCACTGCACGAACATCTCCGCAACCTCCTCAGGAGTCCACCCTGCGTTCAGCGAATACCCCACGTACGACTTGATCTGTGGCTCCACGCCCAACGCCGTCAGCATCCCGATCGTCACCGCGCAACGCGTCTTGATATCCAGCTGCTCGCGGCTCCAGATCTCCCCGAAGTTGATCCCCAGTGCGTAGTCCTCAAGCTCCGGCACCAGATCGAACCCCGCTGAGTTCGATGCACTCCGAGGACTGGCGCTCTTGCTCAGTACCTCACGAACACGCCGGCCCTTCTCTTTGCTCTCTTCCGAAACGATCATCAATCCTCCTTGTTTCGCCCTCGGTGTTCAGGTTTACGCCTACGTTCCGAAATCCCGTAGACATATCGTCCAGTAATCTTGCGATACACAATCGGGAGAACCCTTCGGCCCCCTCAAGGCTCTCCATATACGCTGAGTTGCGGCGCGACGGTACGACAATCTAGACCGTTCAATGATGGGAGACCCAAATGACAACCTCAAAAGCTCCTCGACTCAGCACCACGGCACCAACAAAGCCGTCTAGCGGCTCGACCGGCGCACCTAGCCTTCGTATCGTTCCGGCCCAGCCGCCCAGCAACCAACGTTCCAAGAAATCAGCACTCATGACCACGGCCGATATCAGAGCTCGTATCGCGATAGTCGGCTTCACCGACGCCGACGCCGAGGTGCTCAACTCCCGGCGGCCGTGGGCCGAGACGATCGTGGCCGATTTCGCCACCGATTTCTACGCCCGTTCGTTCGAGAATCCGGGATTCGCAGAATTCGTCGAGAAGTCCCACTCCACACGCGCACGGCTGGAGCCCGCACAGGCGGGATACGCCCTCTCTCTGTTTGACGGTATGCAAGCCCTAACTATGTTGCCTATCGTCACGTGATCGGGTCTCTTCATGCAGACCTCGGCATTACGCCACGCTGGTACGTCTCGTCATACGCGTACTACGCAGATTACCTGTTCCCTCGCGTGAAAAAACACCTGCGCTGGCAACCATCCAAGGCCAACCAGGCCGTCGGCGCCATCCTGAAGCTCTTGCTGTTCGACCAAGGCCTCATCATGGACAAGTACATCGATGGCATCACCGACCGGCTTAGGGGAATCATCGGTGAATCGGCGACAGCGGTCGCGTCCAGCAGCTCTGAACTCTCGCTCTCTGCCGTTTCCGCAGAAGAGGGAGTCCGGACCATAGCTGCCAATGTCAAAACCGTTTCGGCCGGGCTAGAGCGCCAGGCTGAAGAGTCAGAAGAAACCGCAGCCTCCGTCCAGGCCCTGGCCGAAACCATCGGTTGGATCGCCGAAGGCAGCAAACAACAAGCAGCCAGCATGGATCAGGTTTCTACCATAGTGGCCGAGGTCTCGATGGCGACAACCGAAGTCGCGAAGAGCGCACAAGACGCGTCCAACGGTGCCAAGCAGGCAAGCGAGGCTGCCGAGCGCGGCAAGGAGGCCGTCGCCAAGACAGTGGAGGGCATGGACCGCATCAGGAGTGCAGTTGACGCTGCCGCAACGGAGATCGCGGGCCTGGACGCTCAATCCGCCGAGATCGGCAAGATCGTCGCCGTCATCGATGACATCGCCGCGCAAACAAATCTCCTGGCGCTCAACGCCGCCATTGAAGCAGCCCGGGCTGGCGAGCAAGGACGCGGCTTCGCGGTCGTCGCGTCAGAGGTGCGCACCCTGGCCGAGCGCGTCACGGACGCAACCAAGGAGATCGCCGTGCTCATCGAAGGCGTGCAAACCAGCGTCGCCCAATCGATCAAGGCCACTGAGGAGGGCACCCGCGAGGTCGCCCAAGGCACAGAACTCGCGAGTGAATCCGGCAACACCCTGGAGGCGATCCTCGGGGCCGTCGGCTCAGTCGGCGAGCAGCTTGAGCAGATCTCCGCTTCTACAGAACAGGTCAGCGCCTCGGCTGGCGAGATGGTCAAAACCATCCAGGACGTCAACGAAGTCGTGGAGAAGAACTCAAGCGCGGCGACCCAACTCCAATCAGCAAGTGAACAAGTCAGCCAAGCCGTCGAGGAGATGGCAAGGATCGCGGTCGAAAACACGACGGCAACGGTGGGTCGTGTCCCGTCAAGTGGTGTAAGAGCATCACCCTCGTACTGTGATCAGGCTGCTCCAACGGGGA
>JAQCEV010000040.1 GCA_027618515.1 Chloroflexota bacterium
TGGCACCCGATCGCGGTCGTCTCGCAGATGAACGACAAGTGGACCAAAAAGATTCGCCTACTTGGCGAAGACCTCATCCTTTATAAGGATCGCTCGGGTACTTTCGGGCTCATGGAGCCTCACTGCGCCCACCGTCGCATGAACATGATCTACGGCATCCCGGAGGCCAATGGCCTCCGCTGCCCCTACCACGGCTGGCTTTACGACGAAACCGGCCAGTGCATCGAGCAACCCTACGAAGAGACCGAAGACCCCGACGCACGCTTCAAGGACAAGATCCAGATGAAGGCGTACCCCGTCGAGGTAAAAGCGGGCCTCATCTTCGCGTACATGGGCCCGGCGCCCGCGCCACTCGTCCCCAACTGGGACGTGTTCGCCATCGACGACGTGATTCGAGACGTGGGGATGACCATCCTCCCCTGTAACTGGTTGCAGGCCCAAGAGAACTCGCTGGATCCTGTCCACCTAGAGTGGCTTCACGCGTACTGGACCAACTTCATCGCTGAGATGCGGGATGAGCCTGAGCACAAGCGGGCCAATCGTCGACATGAAAAGATCGGTTTTGACGAATTCGACTGGGGCATCTACAAGCGTCGCGTCATGGAAGGCGGTTCCGAGGCGGACACCTCCTGGCAGGAGGGGCACCCCATCGTGTTCCCGTACTTTTTGCGCCAAGGTGGTTCCGGTACCAACCGCGAGCACTGGACGATGACAGGCCCGGCTTTCCAGATCCGCGTACCGGTGGATGACACCCACACTGCCCACTGGTGGGTCATGTGCCATGCCAAGCCCGCCGAGGATCCAGAACAGCGATTCGAAGACATCCCATTCTTCTCGCCGCCGTTGATCTTCCTCAATGAGGAGGGACAGCCCGAGTACTCGATCCTGGACTCCAACAGCGCCCAGGACATCGCTGCCTGGATCACCCAGGGCGACATCGCCGACCGAACGGGTGAACATCTTGGTCGATCGGACAAGGGCATCATCATGTTCCGCGAGATGCTTGAGAAGAACATCCGAACTGTCGAGGACGGCGGCGACCCCATCAACACTTTCCGTGACCCAGCCCTGAACGTGTACCACGGAATGGCCACCGAACTGCCGCCGGAACTCGCCAAAGCACGAGCCGCAGGCGACCTGGGTGGCGTTGGCACCGGAGGCCTCGGCTTCCAACGGCAGGGCATGGCCTCCAAGTACAGCCCCATCCTCAACCAGCGTGGAGTCGAAGGCGGCGCCGACTCCGAAGAACGCCGCAAGAAGCTCGGCCAGTAGGCTCTCCGCGTAGCGTCAAAAAGGGCCCGAGGTATCACCCCGGGCCCTTTTCGTATCTGCTGGAATCTAGTGCTATCCTCCCCGCCACTTACCGCAAGGAGATCCGCAATGGCTGACGATGTTGACGAGCTTCGATGGAAAGTAGCGGCGTCATGTCGCATCCTGGGCACGCTTGGCCTCGTTCGCGAGTCTACCGGCCACGTCAGCGCACGCATCCCCGGCACCGACGAAATGTGGGTGCGCTGCCGCGGAGGCGATGAGCGTGGGCTGATGTTCACTGACGTGGACAACGTCCGCCGCGTCGATTTCGACGGCGAGGGCCCTGGCATGGGTGATCGGCATGCTAGGCCCAACGAGACCCCCATTCATGGCGAGATTTACCGTGCTTACCCTGAGGTGCAGGCAGTCGTCCACGCCCATCCCTACTACGCCCTTCTCTGCGGCGTCACCGATGTCCAGTACAAGCCTGTCTTCGCCGCCTACGACCCCTCGTCGCTCTCGATAATCCTGAAAGGCGTACCCGTCTACGAGCGCTCGGCAACCGTCGTCAACAAAGAGATGGGCACGGAGATGGTCGGAGCTATGGGCGACCGCGATGTTCTGCTCATGCGCGGCCACGGGATCACCGTATCGGGAGGCTCTGTCGAAGCGGCAACCGTTCAAGCGATCCGATTCGACCGCCTATCGCAGATCATGTGGGAGATCGCCGTGTCCGGCCGAGAGCCCATCGAGATCGGCGACGAAGACAGGGCTCGCTATGAACGGATTGGCCAAGCCCCGCGCGATCGTGCCGCTGGCTGGGCCTCGCTCGCAGGCGCTGATTCCTGGACGTGGAACCACTACTTGGAGCTGCTGCGCGTTTACAACGTAGGCCAGCCTGACCGCTAGGCGCTCGCCAGGAACTGCGCCACCAACGCATTGAAGCGCTCGGCCTGATCCCACTGCACCCAGTGCGCGGCGTTGGAGAATACGTGCCACTCAGCGTGTGGCAGGAGGCTGAAGAGCAACGCGGTTCGCTCCAGCGGCACGCCCGCGTCGTGCAGACCTGAAAGCAGCAGCGTATACGGCTTAAGGTTCGCCAGTTCATCGCTGATCGGCTTGGGGCGTCGAGCCTTGCGTCGCTCAACCGACGCCTCGTGAAGCCGTCCTATGCTCATCTCGTACCTAAGGCGAACGAACTCCTCCGTCACCAACTCTTTCCGATACAGCGTCCCCTGAGACAACTTCCGCATGTTCTCTAGCCCTGGCTCGTAGCCTCCTAGGTCACTCGCGTGCTGCCTCGCGATCGCCTGCGCCTCCGGCGACCCCGCTGGAGCGAGCGTGCCGCTAGATACCAGCACTAGCCGATCTACCCTTGGGTCATCCAACGCCAAGCGGGCCGCCAAGTAGGAGCCCTGTGAATTTCCCATAACGTGGAAACGTAAGAGGCCCATCGCATCGACGAACGCCCTCGCGTGCGCTATGCGATAGGCCATGGAGTAGTCAGTCGGGTTCGCCGTACCGCCGTAGCCCGGCTGGTCGAGCGCGATGACATCGAACCCTGCTTCGGCCAACGGAGCGATGTTTGGCCCCCAGTTGACCATCGCGCACGCCCCCGGAGCCCCTCCGTGCATGACCAGAATCGTAGGCCCCCGGCGCTCAGCCCTAACGTAATGCGTGTCCAGACCGTCGATCTCAACCTGCGCGTGAACGATCTCATTGGCTGTCATCGGAACTAGCCTCACTCTCTCGGTCGCCCCTCACTGATTGGCTCTGGATTGCGGGCCCAGAACCGCGGGCCCAAAATCGAGGGCAATGTACGCGCTAGAGTGCCCCCCAGCAAGCGGACGGTTTCAGCCCTGCTCCTTTCAACTCGTATTACCAAGAACAGCCGTGCAGCGGGGTGGCTTGACGTTGACTTTCAATAACCTTAGTGCGATTCTTCGTCCTTCTACTGCCGTCCCCCCGCGCAGGGGTGATTTTCGTGGATACCGGCTCGCTCCGTGCCATCGGTAATAGCCAGGGGTCACTAAGTAGCGCTCATGCTGACAGCGGAAGAAAACAGCGTTCTCACGCAAGTCGGTCCGGGAACCCCCGGTGGCGAGATGCTACGTCGCTACTGGCATCCCATCGCCTTGGCGACCGATGTTAGCGATGAATCTCCAACGAAGTTCGTACGGATCCTCGGCGAGGATCTCGTTATCTTCCGAGACAAGTCCGGCAGGACGGGTCTGATCGCCGACAAATGCCCTCACCGCAACGCATCGCTCGTCTACGGTCGTGTTGAAGAGCGCGGTATCTCCTGCGCATACCACGGCTGGTTGATGGATTGCGACGGCAACATCATCGAGACGCCTCCCGAGCGTAACGATGCCATCATGCGCAACGTGAAGGCAACCGCGTACCCCGTGCAGGTCTACCTGAACCTCATCTGGGCGTACATGGGCCCCGCACCCGTGCCGCCCATGATCCACTTCGACTCCCTCTTCCGTGGCGACGTCCATCGCAAGATCGTGGTACACCCTCAATTGGACTGCAACTGGTTCCAAGCGATGGAGAACTCGGTCGACCCGGCCCATCTCCAGGTTTTGCACCAGGAGTTCGCTGGCCGTGGCGGGAGAGTCCCTGAGAGCACGACCAGGGGATTCACTGACGACGTAGAGATGTACGAGTTCTACCTCACTGACTACGGCGTGATGAAGAAGCGCACGTACAAGAACGGCCTCATGGATGAGCACCCGCTCATCTTCCCCAACATCCTGCGCCAAGGCCCTAGCACTCAATTCCGCGTCCCCATCGACGACGAGCACACGATCCACGTCCACGTGGTGTGTTCGCGCGCCGACGACGGCGACGACATGTCAGACGCCTTCGATCCGCCCATCGAGATCAAAGAGCCCTATAAGCACCCTGCTGACGCGATGCACCCCGTGGCTAAGTTCACCATGCATCACGTGATCCCCCAAGACCACATGGCCTGGGAGACCCAAGGGCCCATCGCCGACAGGTCCATCGAGCACCTCAGCTTCTCAGATCGCGGTATCGCGTTGCTACGTAAATTGACGGTCGAGCAGATCGCTCGGGTCGGGCAGGGCTTAGATCCCATGCCCGTCCAGCGTGACGCGGATCATGCCATCATCGACACGAAACTCGACGATGGCATCCAACAGCAGCAGCGCTCCCGTGCCCCAGGGGTCAAGCGAGGCGTTATGGACAAGCAAGCGTAGGGGCGAGCATGCTTACTCCTTAAAAGAATCGATCCACTGGCAAACGAGCACGCAGGCAGATGGCCGTGCGCCGGGTGCCACCAGATAAGCCCTGACCGCGATTTTGAATCCGGTCAGCCGCACGACTTGGCCGCATGAAGCGACCACATTACATGGGAGGAAAGAAGAGATGAAGTTACAGAGATTTGGAATGCTAGTGGTGCTGGCAAGCGTGTTTGCGCTGCTAGTGGCCGCGTGCGGTAGTGACCCCACGCCCACCCCCGTACCGCCAACTGCCACGCCGACGGTGGCTGCCAACGTCCCTACCCCCACGCTTGACCCATGGGTCGCAGAGTGGGACGCATTGAAAGCCGCAGCCGCCCAAGAAGGCGAAGTCCTCGCGTTTTTGTGCTGTGCATTGGGCTCACGACTCGGGCCGTTCGTTGACCAGGCTGAGTCTGCGATGGGCATCAAGCTCATCAGCTCAACCGGTTCGTCCCGGCAGCAGTGGGAGAAGGTCAAGGCGGAACGTGAAGCTGGCGTCTACAGCTTGGACATTTGGACCGGTGCCTTGAACACCTCCAACGGGAAATTGCTGCCTGGCGGAGCGCTCGCCGACCTCAGGTCGTTGCTGGTGCACCCCGAGGTTACCGACGAATCGCTGTGGTTCTCTGGTGAACATTTCTGGGGTGACTTCGAAGAGGAAAAATACGTGTTTGCCTACGGCGGCAGCGCGAGCCTTGCCGAGATCACCTACAACACGGATCTCCTTGACCCGAACGAGATCCAGTCCTACGCGGATCTGCTCGACCCCAAGTGGAAGGGCAAGATCATCGCTCGTGATCCTCGTGAGTCAGGCACGTCCCAGAGCACAGCGCTGTACTACCTGCTCATGGGCGAGGACTTCCTTGAGAAGCTGTTGATTGACCAAGAAGTCGTTATCACCAGTGATGGCCGCCAGGCCGCTGATCAGCTGGCTCTTGGCAAGTACTCCATGTGTCTCTTTGCCTGCACCCAAGAGGTTCAGAATGCGCGTGAGCAGGGCCTACCGGTCCAGGAAAACTTCCCTAACGCCGTTTCAGAGGGTTCCAGGATCTCCACCGGTGGTAACACACTGATGGCGTTGGATCAGCCGCCCCACCCTGCCGCGCAGAAGTTGTGCGTCAATTGGTTCCTGAGCAAAGAAGGCCAGAGTTGGTGGCAGGATGTCACCTTGGATCAGTCGCTCCGCGACGACATCCCGACAGATTCTGTTCTGCCCATCAGCGTTCGCCAGGAAGGTTTGACCTACCTAACGTTTGAACGCGACCCCGAATTCCAGGACAAGCTCAACGCATCGTTGGAAGTCGTTGGACGAATCTTGGCTGGTCGATAGTCAAGTTTAGATAAGTGAGATATGGGGCGCCCGGATTCCGGGCGCCCCGACTGTTGGTGAAGAAGGAGTGAGCATGATCGGCGTTCCCCGAGCGGGTTCTCGCAAACGGATCGCAGGCATAGGGATGCCATCGGCGTCTAACTACGTCATGGTGGTGCTGATCCTGGTCTTTGGCGTCTACGTCATTGCCCCAGTTCTGCTCATCTTCGTCAACAGTTTCAACGTTGCAGGTATTGGCGAGCCCACGAATTGGGCGCTCGACAACTGGAAACTTGCGTTCTCCGATCCGCAGATCTTCAAAGCTTTGCGGAACACCTTTATGATCTTCGGCCTCTACACGTTGATCAGCTTCCCGTTGGCGGTTCTTGTCGCATGGGCTATCGCCCGAACCAGGGTGAAGTGGGCCTACGGCTTGGAATTCATGTTCTGGGTTTCATTCATGATTCCCACCATCTCCGTCACCATCGGATGGACCTTCCTGATGGATCCCGACGTTGGCATGTTGAATCGGCTCTTCGAGTTCCTGCCCTTCGTCGAAAACGGCCCGTTCAATATCTACAGCGTCCCCGGAATCATCTGGGTTCACCTCATGGCCAACGCCACCTCCGGGAAGGTGATGCTCCTGGTTCCGGCGTTCCGGAACATGAACGTATCGCTGGAGGAGGCTGGGCGTGTTTCTGGCGCTTCCAATTTCCGCACCATGCTACGAGTGACGCTCCCGTTGATGGTCCCGGCCATGACTGTCGTCTTCATGCTCCAATTGGTCAGGATCTTCCAGTCATTTGAGACCGAGCAGATCCTGGGAACGCCCATCAATTTCTACGTCTACTCGACGAAGATATTCCAGTTCATTCGATTCTTTGATCCACCCAACTATGGCGCCGCCGCTGCTTTGGCGAGCGTAACTTTGGTCGTCATCGCCATCATCTACCCCACCCAGAAATGGCTGACCTCCCGGAAGGCCTACACCACGGTCAGCGGTTCCTTCAAGCCTGGCCTGATCGACTTGGGCAGGGCGCAGCCATTCGTCACGGGCGGCATCATGTTCCTGATCGTCCTGCTGACGATCCTGCCGATCCTCACCTTGTTCGGAGGCAGCTTCATGACGCGCGTTGGGTTCTTCAACGCGACTCCGATGCTTACGACGAGACACTGGGAGACCGTGCTGGGCGATCGCTTCTTCATCCAGTCGCTCAAGACCACTATCCTCCTGAGTTCCACCACCGCGATCGTGTCCCCCTTGTTGTTCTCCCTGATCGCGTACATCTTCGTGCGCACCAAGTGGCGTGGGAAGCAACTTCTCGAAGGCATCTTCTGGATGTCCGCAGCCGTCCCCGGGATACTCTCTGGTTTAGGCCTCCTTTGGTTGTTCCTTGGGTTCGATATCGGGTTTGGCCGCTTCGATCTGCTGCTACCGCTCTACGGAACCATCTACGCATTGATCATGGTCGTCGTGCTGCAAGGGAAGCTCACGAGTACGCAGTTGATAAAGGGTGTGTACCTCCAGATGGGGGCAGACATGGAAGAGGCCGCCCGAGTGGCGGGCGCCGGATGGGTGCGTACCTACTTCCGGATCTGGGTTCCGTTGATCATGCCCACATTGATCTTGATTGGCACACTCAACTTTGTCATTGCTGCGGGCGCTACCGGGAGCATCATCCTGATCGCCAGTCGCGAAACGCAAACGTTGTCGATTCTTGCCTTGGACCTGATGACTCACAGCACCGGTAAGCAGCTCGAAGCTGCGGGGATCGTCAGTTTGTTCATCGTTGGTCTCACCGTAGTCGTGGCGGTCGTTCTGCGCCGCTTCGGACTACAGGTCGGAGTCCGACACGATATGAAGAGCGCAAAAACACCCAAGAAAGTCAGTGCCCCAGCTGTGGCAGCACCGGCGACGCTGCATCCATAGTCGGCTAGACACTTTTCGGTAATAGGGGAGAGCAAAGTGACGGAGCTACAGACAAAACGAGACCTTGCCACCGCAGGCAAGGTGCCCGCTATGCGACTAGAGCACCTCTCGAAGACCTACCCAGGGAATCCCACCCCTGCGGTCGACGATCTTTCCATTGATGTCTTTGAAGGAGAGATCATAACGTTGCTCGGCCCTAGCGGTTGCGGCAAGAGCACCACGCTGCGCATGGTTGCAGGACTCGAGGTTCCTGACTCCGGGTCAATCTACTTCGGCGAGAAGCCCGTTGTTATCTCTGATCAGGGATTCAGATTGCCGCCGGACAAGCGAGAACTCGGTATGGTTTTCCAGTCGTACGCGATCTGGCCCCACATGACCGTCGAGGAGAACGTTGCTTTCCCCCTGAAGTCCAAGAAGATGCAGAAAGCTGAGATCAGCGAGCGCGTCGACGCCATACTCGAGTTGGTGGGCCTGCCTGGAATGCAGAAGCGCCCTGGGCCACTGCTGAGCGGTGGCCAGCAACAACGTGTTGCGTTGGCCCGCGCCCTCGTTACCGAACCCAAAGTCCTGTTGCTCGACGAGCCCTTCTCCAATCTCGATGCCAAGCTACGCGAGCAGATGCGGATCGAGGTCAAGCTCCTCCAGAGGAGGCTCAACATCGCGGTACTGTTCGTTACGCACGACCAAGTAGAGGCCCTGAGCCTGTCTGACAGCATTGCGCTGATGAACTACGGAGTCATCCAGCAGCAAGGCGAGCCCCGCATACTCTACGAAGAACCCGCCAACGAGTTCGTGCGCGATTTCGTTGGCAAGACCGTCCTCTTCAAGGGCTCCGTTCGCGATGCCAACCCATCCGGTGTGCTCTCGATCTCCATTGAGGGGGCACCGAACTGCGTAGTATTCGGCCACGGCTACGACCCCGACGGATTCAAGTCGGGCCAGTCCGTTTTCATCGGAGTACGCCCTGAGGACGTTGAGATCCTGCCCGCTGGCGGCGATGAACTCGCTCCAGGCATGGTCGTGGGAGTTGTTGAGGCAGCACTATTCGTTGGTGAGCGGATCGAATATCAGGTCAAGGTCCATGAGCAGCACACCATGATCGTGTACGGCGAGCGTCACGTGCCGATCGAAGACGGTGGTAAAGTGTGGCTCAGGCTGCGCCCGGAGGGACACAGTGCTTGGCCATCCGACTGGGCCGTTCCAGTATCGGCGCTAGTGGAATCAGACTAAAAAAAGTCGCGCGTGGCGGGTCCTGCACGAATCTCGACCCGCGTCGCCAGGAGAAGCCATGACCCAGCAAGGAAAGGGTTCGTTGTGGGACGGAGTGCTCTCTGCCATCCAATCCCCCGGCGGCGTGCGCCCGGAAGAGCCGTTCTCAGAGCAATTGCAACGCGTCGTGTATCGCCACATCGCAGCTGAGGAATCGTCGATCGAGCGTTACCAGAAGCTCCTGGATGATTCCAAGGATCCCGTTGCCCGGATGCTGCTCACCGAACTCATCACCGACGAAAAGCATCATCACGGGATGCTCCAACGCATGGAGGTCCAACTTGAAGCCGAACTCGGTGAGAAGTCGTCTGGCCTATTTTCCGGAAGCGTAGGTGAGCTTGAGCCCGCCGAACGTAAGGCCGCGATCAGCGAACTGAAGGATCTCGGGAACGACGAATCCTCTGGCGTGAAGCACCTACGTGATCTCGCCAAACAAGCGCGATCCGCCGGCTCCGACTTGCTTGGGCTGCTCCTCGATGCCCTGGCAACCGACAGTGAGAAGCACCAGCGGCTCCTCAAGTTCATCGAGAAACGCCTAAGTTCAGCTTAGGATCGTTCCGCTTAGCACCGACACAGGTGCGTCCATGACAGATTCGTTTGGAGGTGAAATATGCTTTCCCAGGCAATGAATGACCGTCTCACCAGAGTCAGCCCCGGCACCCCGATGGGGACATTGATGCGGCGGTACTGGCAACCCATCGCCGGTAGCTCACAGCTATCGGAAGAGAATCCAACCAAAGAGATTCGCCTGTTGGGTGAAGAGCTAGTGCTCTTCAGGAGCACCGCTGGCAAGCTCGGCCTCATCGAGCCGTCTTGCCCGCACCGCAAGGCCAATCTTTCCTACGGCGTACCGGAGCCTGAAGGCATTCGTTGCGCCTACCACGGTTGGTTGTTCGACGAGGAAGGCAACTGCGTTGACCAGCCCTCCGAGCCCGCAGGCAGCCGATTCAAGGACAAGGTCAAGATAAAGGCCTACAAAGTAGAGGAACTCGGCGGAATCATCTTCGGCTACCTGGGCCCTGAACCCGCGCCTCTGCTCCCCCGCTGGGATGTCCTCACCTGGGACGGCGTCCGCGAAACCACCATCATCGAACTCCCCTGCAACTGGCTCCAGTGCCAAGAGAACTCGCTTGACCCGCTCCACTTCCAGTGGCTCCATCGCTACTTTGGTGGTTACATGATGAACCGCCTCAAGCCCGCCGCAGAGCGAGACGCTTGGAACGCAATCACCAGCTCCAAGGGCGCTGACCACAAGAAGATTGGCTTCGACAAGACCCCGTACGGAGTCATCAAGCGCCGCCTGGTCGGTGATGAAACAGAAGACTCCGAGTTTTGGCGCATCGGGCACCCTGTGCTCTTCCCGAACATCCTTCGCGTCGCCCACGGCATGCAATTCCGCACCCCGATAGACGACACCCACACACTGCATGTCACCATGCAGTTCCGCCCCTACAAGGATGATGAAGAACGCCAAACCGAGGTTCCCACGCACCTACCGTCCCTGTACGACGAGAAGGGCCGTATCCGCGCTGACGGCGTTCTGCCCCAAGACCAATTGGCCTGGGTCATCCAGGGGCCGATCAGTGACCGGACTACAGAGCACTTAGGTGTCACCGACGTCGGCATCATCTTGTACCGACGCATGCTCGATGAGCAGGCTAGGGTGGTCGAAGAGGGTGGAGAGCCCCTCAACATCCACCGTGACCCCACCGCCAACGAAATTGTCATCCTCCCGTGTGAGTACTTCCCGTACCCGGGCTACGAAGGGACCGGCGGCCCCTTCAAGGATCAGCCGGTAAAAGAGCCCGATGTCATGGCGATCCTCTCCGGAGATGGAGTCGACCGCAACGAGTTCCAAGAAGCGCCCAAGATGTCTGGTGCAGAACGGTACTCGTTCAAGTAGCGCGCTGACCTAACGTGATCGGAGAGGCCCGCTGGAACTCCAGCGGGCCTCTTGCGTCCTAGCGCCCCCACCGGCCTGACGTTGCCAGACAGAGGCAAAATCTGCTACCTTTCGTGCTGCACACCGTATCGAGTGCAGACGCTCCTCTCCCAGCGATTCCTCGCTATTCAAGGAATCTGGAAGGGGAGTTATCCTATTAGTTCACTTTGCGCTTTATGCCCTCTAGGAGTCATTGGTGGTAGGAGTCTTCAAAGGTAAACCCTTCGGCCTATACCGGCCGGAATATGAGCACGCCGCATGCGGCGTCGGCGTCGTCGCGAACACGAAAGGCGTCAGTTCCCATGACATCGTAGAGCGTGGCATAGAAGTGCTCGTTAACCTCGCGCACCGTGGTGCTGCGGGAGCTGACCCCGAAACAGGGGACGGCGCTGGCATCCTCATGCAGATGCCCGACTCGTTCTTCCGTAGCTACGCAGCCGGACTAGGGTTCGACTTGCCCGCCCTCCACGAGTACGCCGTAGGCATGACGTTCCTTCCTCGCGACGACGCAGACCGCACTCAGTGCGAAAACCTCGTTGAAGCGACCGTCGCCAGCGAAGGCCTGCGCTTCCTCGGGTGGCGTGATGTCCCTGTTGACCCATCGGCTATTGGCTACGTTGCTCGCGACTGCCAGCCCACCATCCGGCAGTTCTTTGTCGGCAAAGGTGAAGGCATCACTGACGAATCAGCGTTCGACCGCAAGCTCTACGTCATCCGGAAGATCATCGAGAACGCGGTCGGCACGGCCGACCTCAAAGAACCCGATGAGTTCTACATCTGCAGTCTGTCACCCAAGGTCATGGTCTACAAAGGCCTGCTGATGGCCTACCAGGTCAAGGACTTCTACAAGGACCTAGCCAACCCCGCGCTAACGTCATCGTTCGCGCTTGTGCACTCGCGCTTCAGCACCAACACCCTGGGCTCATGGAAGCTCGCGCACCCCTACCGGTACATCGTCCACAACGGCGAGATCAACACGGTTCGTGGAAACACCAATTGGATGATCGCCCGTGAGAAGAGCATGTCGTCGCCTGAGTTTGGCGATGACCTCCAGAAACTCTTCCCTGTGATACCGCCCAGCCAAAGTGACACTGCGAGCCTGGACAACGCCTACGAGCTCATGCTGCACACTGGGCGCCCCCTCCATCACGTCATGATGTCCCTCATGCCTGAGGCCACCGGCGAACGCGTCCAGATGTCCCAAGAAAAGCGCGACTTCTACGAGTACCACGCCTGCATGATGGAGCCCTGGGATGGCCCTGCGCTTGTCGCGTTCACCGACGGCACTCGCATCGGTGCAGTGCTCGACCGCAACGGTCTCCGGCCGTTCCGCTACATCGTCACCGACGATGACATGCTGGTGATGGCATCCGAAACCGGCGTTGTTGAAACCGACCCAAGCAAGGTGCTCTACCGTCAGCGTATCTACCCTGGCCGCATGTTCCTCCTGGACCCTGAGCGCGGCGGCATCGTGGATGACGAGACGATCAAGCATGAGCTATCTGCAGCACAGCCGTACGGCGAGTGGCTCAAGCAGAACATGGTCTACCTCAGAGACCTCGCCGATGCTGGTGGGCACCACGAGCAGATGGATCGCAGCGAACTCGTTGACCTCCAACAGGCCTTCGGCTACACGCAGGAAGACTTGCGGTTGCTGCTGGAGCCCATGGCGCTCAATGGCGTCGAGCCCACAGGCTCGATGGGCAACGATGTCCCCCTTGCAGTGCTATCGGACAAGCCTCAACCGTTGTTCCGCTACTTCAAGCAGATGTTTGCCCAGGTGAGCAATCCGCCGCTCGACGGCATCCGCGAGGAACTCGTCACGTCCGTTGACGTGCGCTTGGGCGCTCAGCAGAACATCTTCGATGAAACCCCTCAGCATGCCCGCCAGCTCAAACTGGACGGCCCGCTGCTGACCGACGAAGAACTTGCCAAGGTGAAGGCGCTCGACGTTGACGGCATCAAGCCCGTCACCCTTTCCACCTTGTTCCGCGTGGATACCGACGAAGGCGAGATTGAGCGGGCAATGGAAGCGCTCTGCGCTGACGTGGACGAAGCGCTCGCAAACGGAGCGTCAATCATCGTTCTCTCGGATCGTGGCGTCGATGCACTGCACGCCCCCATCCCGAGTCTGCTCGCGACCGCCGGCATTCACCACCACCTGGTTCGCAACGGCACCCGCACCAAGGTTGGCCTGGTCGTTGAGTCTGGCGAACCCCGCGAGACACCGCACCTGGCCGCCCTCATCGGCTACGGCGCGAATGCCGTAAACCCCTACCTAGCCTTCCAGACGCTTGGGCAGTTGGTCGACGATGACATCTTCCCTGCCTCCATCGACTTCAAGACGGCCCAGAAGAACTACATCAAGGCCTCCTACAAGGGTTTGGTGAAAGTCACCGCGAAGATGGGTATCTCTACCGTCCACAGCTACCACGGCGCGCAGATCTTCGAGGCTGTAGGCCTTAGCCAACGCCTCGTGGACAAATACTTCACGTGGACGCCATCACGTATCGGTGGCATCGACATTGACGTCATCGAAGACGACGCACGCAAGTGGCACGGCGACGCTTTCCCTGAGGCTGACGTGCCTGCCAACCCAGACCTGCCTTCGGGCGGCTTCTACCAGTGGCGTAGTGACGGCGAGTACCACATGTGGAACCCTGACACCGTCGCCAAGCTGCAGTACGCAGCCCAGATGAACGATGTCACTTCCTACCGTGCTTTCGCAGAGCTAGCCAACACCTACGAACAGCGCGCCGCTACCATACGGGGCCTGCTGTCCTTCACGGGCGGCAACGACCCTGTGGACATTACGGAAGTGGAACCCGCCTCTGAGATCGTCAAGCGATTCGCGACGGGCGCCATCTCCCTTGGTTCGATCAGCCGTGAGGCCCATGAAAGCCTCGCCATCGCCATGAACCGCATCGGCGCGCGCAGCAACTCAGGTGAGGGTGGCGAGGACTACCACCGGTACGTTCCCGACGCCAACGGAGACCGCCGCGTCAGCACCATAAAGCAGGTCGCCTCCGGTCGGTTCGGCGTCACCACCAACTACTTGGTCAACGCCACCGATCTCCAGATCAAGATGGCCCAGGGCGCCAAGCCTGGCGAAGGTGGCCAACTGCCCGGGCACAAGGTAGACAAGTACATCGGCTGGGTACGCCACTCGACCCCAGGCGTTGAACTCATTTCGCCTCCACCCCACCATGACATCTACTCCATTGAGGATCTCGCACAGCTGATTCACGACCTCAAGAACGTGAACTCAGACGCGAGGATCCACGTGAAGCTCGTCGCCGAAGTTGGCGTCGGCACCATCGCTGCTGGCGTGTCCAAAGCGCATGGCGACGTGGTTCTCATCAGCGGTGACACCGGCGGCACGGGCGCATCGCCTGAGTCGTCCATCAAGTACGCAGGTTTGCCGTGGGAGCTTGGCCTCGCTGAGGCACAACAAGTGCTCGTGGCTAACGACCTGCGCGGTCGTATCGTCGTCCAAACCGACGGCCAGATAAAGACCGGACGTGATGTCGCCATCGCGCTCATGTTGGGGGCAGACGAAGTTGGTATCGCAACGGCATCGCTGGTAACCCAAGGCTGCATCATGCTCCGCAAATGCCATCTGAACACCTGCTCAGTTGGCATCGCGACCCAGGACCCGGAGCTACGGCAACGATTCAACGGCGACCCGCAGCACCTCATTAATTACTTCATGTTCGTCGCTGAGGATCTCCGCGAGATCATGGCAAGCCTTGGCTTCCGGACGGTAGCTGAGATGATTGGTCGTGCCGACAAGCTAGCGACCGCCGAGGCCGTCTCGCACTGGAAGAAGACCCGTGGCATCGACCTCACACCGATGCTCGCCGTTGCGGACGTCCCTGACACCGTGGCCCGCCACAACGTGACAACGCAGGATCATGGACTCGAAAAAGCGCTTGACCAGCAATTGATTCAACGCTCACAACAAGCGCTCGCGCGGAAGATTCCGACCGAATTCTCGCTGCCCATCAACAACTCCAACCGCACGGTCGGAGCCATGTTGAGCGGCCGTATCGCGAAGCAGTACGGTGAAGAAGGGCTGCCCTTCGACACTATCCAGGTCAACTTCAACGGATCGGCTGGCCAAAGCTTCGCCGCATTCCTCGCAAAGGGCGTCAACTTCCACCTTGAAGGCGACTCCAATGACTACTTCGGCAAGGGCATGTCCGGCGGCAGAATCGTCGTCGTTCCGCCCAAGGAAGCGAAGTACGTCCCTGAAGAGAACGTCATCATCGGCAACGTCGCGTTGTACGGTGCGACCGGCGGAGAAGTGTTCATTCGTGGCCTCGGTGGCGAGCGCTTCGGCGTCCGTAACAGTGGTGCGCTAGCCGTCATCGAGGGCATAGGCGACCACGGCTGCGAGTACATGACCAACGGTCGCGTCGTCGTACTTGGTGACGTTGGACGTAACTTCGCCGCAGGTATGAGCGGCGGACTCGCGTACGTCTTGGACGAGGCGGGACACTTCGAAAGCCTCTGCAATCAGGAGATGGTCGACCTTGAGAGTGTCGTCAACGCTGACGACATCCACGAATTGCGCGGCCTCATCCAGAAACACCTCAAATACACCGGCAGCGCCAACGCTAAGCGCGTGCTGGACGATTGGGATCAAATGCTGCCTAAGTTCGTCAAGGTCTACCCACGGGACTACCGGAGGGTGGTTGACGCTCAGAAGCGTGCCAACCAGGAGTTCGCAACCAGTGGGTAAGATCACAGGCTTCGTAGATTTCAACCGGGAGCCCCCGGAACGTCGGCCCGTCAGTCAGCGCCTTCAGGATTACCAGGAGATTTACGGTCCCTGGCCTGAGGAGGCAGTGCGCGACCAGGGCGCACGGTGCATGAATTGCGCCTTGCCCTTCTGCCACCGTGGCTGCCCCCTGGGCAATTTGATCCCTGATTGGAACGACCTCGTCTACAAGGGACGTTGGAAGGAAGCGCTCGCAGCGCTGCACACCACCAACAACTTTCCTGAGTTCACCGGTCGCATCTGCCCCGCTCCGTGCGAGGCGTCCTGCGTGCTCGCGATCAACGAGCAGCCCGTGACCATCGAGTACATCGAGAAGGCCATCTCCGACAAAGGCTACGACGAGGGCTGGACCACGCCGAATCCTCCGTCCAAGCGCACTGGCAAGAAGGTCGCAGTTATCGGCTCTGGCCCCTCTGGGCTCGCCGCTGCTGACCAGCTCAACAGAGCGGGCCACACCGTCACCGTGTTCGAGCGCAACGAGTACATCGGTGGACTGCTCACCCTCGGCATCCCTGACTTCAAGCTGGACAAGCAGGTTATCGAGCGCCGCGTCGACCTCATGAGGGCCGAGGGCATCGACTTCCAGACCAGCACTAACGTTGGCGAGGACTTCCCTGCGACCGACCTCCTAGACAGCTACGACGCCGTTTGCCTAACTGGCGGCTCAACGATTCCCCGACGCTTGGGCGTCGAAGGCGAAGAGCTCGATGGCGTCCACGTAGCCATGGACTACCTGACTCAGCAGAATCGCGTGAATCGTGGGCAGACCAGCTTGGCCAGCGACCGCATCGATGCCGCTGGCAAGACCGTGGTTGTCCTCGGCGGTGGTGACACTGGCGCTGACTGCCTTGGTACGGCTCACCGACAGGGTGCTGAGGTCATCTACCAGTACGAACTGCTGTCAGATCCCCCCAAAGAACGTCCCACGACCAATCCCTGGCCATACTGGCCGTTGATTCTCAGGACTTCCTCCGCACACGAGGAAGGCGGGATTCGGGACTACAGCATCCTCACCAAGAGCTTCTCGGGAAGCAACGGCAAGCTGGAAACGCTGCATGCCGTTCGCATCGAGTGGGAGCGTGAGGAGTCCGGTCGCATGAACATGAAAGAGATACCCGGCACCGAATTCGACGTGCAGGTAGATCTCGTGTTCCTCGCCCTAGGCTTCCTGCATCCTCAGCGTGAAGGCATGCTCGAGCAGCTTGGCGTCGACCTCGACCCTCGCGGCAACGTGGGGGCAGACGACAACAAGATGACCAGCGTCCCTGGTGTGTTCACCGCAGGTGATATGACGCGCGGACAATCGCTGGTCGTCTGGGCCATCGCCGAGGGCCGCGAAGCCGCCCACTGCATCGACAAATACCTCATGGGCTCTAGCAACCTCCCGAGCGTTAACCTACGCATGTTCGCCTAACCAACGTTCTACTAGGTACGAAAACGCCCTGCGATCACTCGCGGGGCGTTTTTTGTTGCTCGCCCTCAGTGTCGAGGGGGTATAGTGCTGGCGTGTACGTGAAACGAAATCACGCGTTGGGGGTGAACCTTGGTCGTCAACGAACGAACGCTATTGATCTCCGCCGATTCGCACGTCAGCGAACCCACCGATCTATGGGAGGAGCGACTCCCCCTCGCGCTGCGTGACCGGGCGCCTCACTTCGGCCCACGCGGACAGAAACGTCGCTTCGACCATCCTGGCGGAATGGATCCGGCAGAGCGTGCGAATGAGATGGCCGCCGATGGAGTCAGCGCTGAGGTGCTCTACCCAACCTACGGCCTCGGACTCTACAAGATGACCGACGCCGTGCTCCAGGAAGCGAGCTTCCGCGTCTACAACGAATGGATCCGTGACTACTGCCGTGACGCAACGGCACCCGTGTACCCCATCGGCCTTATCTCCACCTACGACATAGACAACGCCATCAAAGAACTCGAGTGGTGCCACCACGAAGGCTTCCCCGGTGCCATGGTCTGGCAGGTTCCGCCTGAAGGCCTGTCCTTCCTGTCCAACCACTACGATCCGCTGTGGGATGCCGCACAGCAGCTAGAGATGCCCATCAGCGTCCATATCCTCACCGGGTTCAACTACAGCGCTGACCGGAGCCTCGTCCCCAACGACATCGAGGCCAGCCGCAACTCCGTGAACACCAAGACCGCCGAGGTCGCCAACACGGTGTTCGACTTCATCTTCTCGGGCACACTTGAGCGATTCCCCCGCCTAAAATTCGTGATCGTCGAGGGCGAGATCGGCTGGCTACCGTTCTCGCTGCAACAGTGGGACTACTACTACGACCGTTTCCGTGACTCGCGGAAACTCCCCATCAGCCAGAAGCCCAGCGACTACTTCTATCGCCAGATGTACGCCACATTCTTCAATGACCCGGTGGGCGGCCAATTGCTCTCCACTTGGGGCCAGGACAATTGCCTTTGGTCTAACGACTACCCCCATGGCAATTCCCAGTGGCCCAACTCCGTGGAGATGCTAGAGCGCAACCTCGGGCACTTGCCCCCCGACGTCATTCGCAAACTGGTCCAGGACAACGTCGCCAAGCTATATGGTCGGCCGCTAGCCTGACCCACTCCGAACGCCCTTCTCGTGTACCATTGCGCCGCTCCCGATCAGCGCCAATTGGGCGGAGGTACATTGATGGCTCACGAGATGCACAACATGCGGCTGCTTGGCCATGACAAGCTGCAAGGATTCCCCAACGTCGGCGAGGGCATGGCCATCCAGCAGGCCCACGACGGCCGCCGCGTCATGTGGCTGGCCCACGAGGGCGCCAAAGATTTCACCGGCGTAGATGTAACCAACCCTTCAGCACCTAAGACCGTCGTGCAAGCCGACCTCCAGTACGAAGGGCAGCGGTCGAATTCCCTGGCCATCGTCGGTGACATCCTGTACGTGGCTCACCAAATGGCTCGCAAAGGTATGCCTGGCGCCGGCTTGGACCTCTACAACGTCGCCGACCCACTCAACCCCAGGCACATCTCCACCTTCGACGTCACGGGCGAAGGTTCCCAGGGCGTCCACTGCCTCTGGTGCGTCGACGGTGAATTCGTGCACATGGCCTCCAGCCTACCCGGCATGTCGCCCCGCTCTCCGCGCGACGCGCAGTTCTACGTGATCGTCGACGTCCGTGACCCTGCCAAGCCGCTCCAAGCTGGCCAGTACTGGTTCCCTGGAACCATGGAGGGGGACGCTGAACCTGCCCCGGTCGTCCACGAGCCCAACATGGGCTACGGCGTCCACAACACCAACGTCTACCCTCGCAGGCCAGATCGCGCCTACTGTGGCTTCAAAGACGGTGGAGTGTCGATCCTGGACATCTCGGACATGGGACACATCAGGGAGATTTCGCGCGTTGACTACAACCCGCCCATACCGGCCCCCGGCTTCACCCACACCGCACTGCCGCTCTTCGACCGCAACCTCATGATCGTGACAGACGAGACCGTCCTTGAGCACGCCGAGGACTGGCCCAAGCTCGCGTGGGTCATGGATATCAGCGATGAAACAAACCCCACCACCCTCAGTACGCTGCCGCTGCCACCGGTTGAAGAGTTCAGATATCGTCCTGGCCGGTACGGCGCACACAACCTCCACGAGAATCAGCCCGTACCGACGTCATTCGTCTCAGAGGAATTGATCTTCGGATCGTACTTCTCAGGGGGCATGCGCGTGCATGACATCTCGAACCCCTTCCAGCCCAAAGAGGCGGCCTGGTTCATACCGGAGATCGAAGAAGACCCTGGCATAAAACCCTTCTACGGCGACCACGCCGCTGATGGCATGAACATCAACGACGTTTACGTCGACGAGAACCGGATCGTCTATGCCGTCGACCGCGCACGCGGCGGCCTGTACACGCTGGAGCTAACGATCTAGCGCTACTCTTAGGCCGCCGGAGGCTTGCATGGTGCGGTGCTAGCTAGTCGCGACGACCGAACCGCAGCCAAGGGCTCTTGCGCTTGGCTCCGCCATTCGGGGGCGGCGTGTGCGTCGAGCGAGCCAGATCGTGCGCTTCAGCCTCGGCTTGTGGCGTATCCGGCCGTATCGTCTCGTGCTCGGTTCGCGCTTCGTTCCCCCGCTGCGGCCGATCGTCGCTGCGCTGGGGGCGTGGGTTGTTGTCGCGTTGCGGTCGTCCATCGTTGCGCGCGGGCGCGTTCCGCCCAGCGGCGTTCCGTTGCGCAGGGCGCGGTGCCGAGCTGCGCTGGGGAGCCTGGCGCTCGCCAGCCGGGCGCTGAGGAGCCTGTCGCTGAGGCGCTTGGCGTTGCTGGGGTGCCTGGCGCTCTGGCGCAGGCCGACGTGCGGGTTCCCTCGTGGTACCTGCTCCTCCGTCGCCCCATCGCTTGATAGTGAACTCGAAGTCGAAGCCACGCTCAAGCTCGCGCCACTTCTTGTCATCTTCGGGCGTTACGAAGGTGATCGCTTCACCGGCCTTGCCCATGCGGCCCGTACGGCCAACGCGGTGCGTGAAAAGTTGGAGCGAATCAGGCAGGTCGAAGTTGATCACCTGCGCGATACCCTCAACGTCCAGGCCACGTGCGGCCACGTTCGTTGCCACCAACACAGGCGTGGTGCCTGAGCGGAAGTCGGCCATGACCTTCTCCCGTGCGTTCTGACTCATGTTTCCCTGCAGCGGTCCCACGGGATAGCCGAGATCGACCAGTTGCTTCGCGAGCTTCTTCACGCCGTGCTTGGTCTTCCCGAACACGATGATCGGCGCATCGTCGCGCTGATCGAGCAGCGTCTGCAGCGCCGATATCTTCATCGCCTTGTCGATCCTGTAGATGAGATGCTCAATCTTAAGCCCCTCGCCCTCGGCGATGGCGACCTGCACCGTCTTGGGGTCTCGAAGATGCTTCTTCGCGGTATTCTCAACCCAGTCCGGTAGTGTGGCCGAGAACAACGCCGTCTGGCGCTTCGTCGGCGTCGCCGCGATGATCGACTCGACATCGCGGGCGAAACCTCGGTCAAGCATCTCGTCTGCCTCGTCCAGCACCAACATGCGCACTGACCCGAGTTGGAGGTTGCCTTGCCGCAGGTGATCCAACGTCCGCCCTGGCGTGCCAACGACTATCTGTGCACCCCGCTCTAGAGCCTTCTTTTCAGTGCCCAGAGCCCGTCCACCGTACAGCAGCGTCACAGACACCCTGCCTGTTGAAACCTCATCGATAACGGATGCCACTTGGATAGCAAGTTCACGCGTAGGCACGAGCACAAGCCCTTGCACGCCGCGTAGTGATCGGTCGCAGCCTTCGACCAGCGGGATACCGAACGCCAGCGTCTTGCCGGAGCCCGTCATCGCCTGGCCTACCACATCCCGACCTTCGTTCAAGGAGGGGATGGTCTGCTCTTGGATCGGCGTGGGGGAAGTGATGCCCATTCGGTGCAGAGCTGAGCGTGTACGGGCCTGGATGTTGAGCCCTGTGAATACTTCGGGGTGCTCTCTTTCGCCTGCTCGCGCGCTCGCGGTCTCTCGCCGTTCGGGGCGCTCGGCAGCAGGCCGTCGCGGCGTCATCGGCCGCTCAGGCTGCGCCTCGCGTACAGGCTGCTGCCGTGCGGGCTTGCCCGCGGCGGGCGCGCTCTTTGCCTTGCCTGTGTTGCGCTCGCTGTAGCACGACAGGCAGTACCCGGGGCGCTCAGCAGTAGGTGCAAAGGGCAGCATCGTTGGCGTGCCGCAACTGGCGCAGATGGCCTCGTGCAGTGCACTTGGCTTGCGTCCACTTCCCTGCCCGTTATTGTTCGCTCTATTTTCTGGTTGGTCCGTCATGATGTTTGACGACAATGGTCGACTTGCCTCCTGGCCAGCGGCGGCCTTGGTTGGTAGGCAAGTCAGTCAGTGCTGCGCGAATAGGGAAACCCGGGAGGGGGCGGAAGATCCGTCGCCAAGTCTGGCCGAAAGCGGATCACCGATCGTCGGTGCCTTACGCTAACTAGGATACCAGGTGCGATTCGGTATTCCAGCAATTCTAGATGACGACCCAAGCCTCTTGCCCGCAGGTTCATCGAAAGTCGATTGCCCCACGCACGACGCCTATAGTAGAGTACATCCGCGCTCGACCGCAAAAGCTCGCGCGTTTCAATGAGAACCGGGCACCATGACCACCTCTGAAAACTTCACCCCAGACAAAGATCTACCGATTCTGTCCTCAACGGACGCCTATCAGACGTTCATTGAATCGGAAGGGATTCCCATCGTCACGGGTTTCTTCGTCGAGGACCTCAACAAGCTTGAGGTTGCTCCTTGGGCTCGCGTAGGAGGCCTCGGAGCGTACGTTGACCTAGACGGCAACGGCCACACCAACGACGCCTACGTGTGCGAGATTCCGCCTGGACAGTCGCTCAACCCTGAGCGCCACATGTTCGAGAAGTTGATCTACGTCCTCAGCGGGCGCGGCGCCACTGCCATCACCCTAGGTGACAGGGAGCAGACGTTCGAATGGGGCCCCGGCGCAGTATTCTCCATCCCCGTCAACGCGCCGCACCGCCACTTCAACGGCAGTGGCGCGGAAGCCGTCCGTTTTGTCGCCGTAACCTCTGCGCCGCTGGTGATGAGCATTTTCAACAGCACGAAATTCGTGTTCGACAATGAGTTCGTCTTCGACGACCGCTTCACCAGCGAGAAGCACAACACCGGCGATGGCACGCTCTGGCAGAGCACCACCGGGCGGCACGTTTGGGAAACCAACTTCGTGCCTGATGTCGTCAACTTCAAGCTATTCTCCCTACCGCGCAGAGGCGCTGGTGGGTCGAACGTGACCTTCGAGCTTGGCTACAACTCACTTGCGGCCCACATCTCGGAGTTCCCCGTAGGCACCTACAAGAAGGCGCACTGGCATGGCCCGGGTGCTCACGTGTTCGTGCTGTCAGGCCAGGGCTACAGCCTGCTCTGGCCCAAAGATGGCAAACGTGAGGATCGCATCCGCGTGGACTGGAAGCCGGGCGCCCTGGTCGTTCCGCCTAACGAATGGTTCCACCAGCACTTCAACGGCGGTGCCACGCCTGCCAGGTACCTGGCCCTCCGCTGGGGCAGCCACCGCTTCGGCAAGATCGCCGGTATCACCCCCAACACTGAGGGGGCCGACAAGAGTCTTGAGGAGGGCGGGAGCCAGATCGAGTACAGCTTCGAAGACCCCACCGTGCTGGACGAGTTCGAGGAAGAGTGCCTCAAGAACGCCGCTGGGCCGCAGATGCGCCAGTTCTTCCCGAACCGCACGTCGTTCACAGTCGATATCGGTTCCTAGCGGGACAACCTACCTGAAGTGATCGAGAAGCCGACCTGCTATTCAGCAGGTCGGCTTCTTCGTTTTCGCAGGTCGCCTCTGGGGTTGGTTGAAGGGCAACCGCAATCAGAAGAAGTTTGTGGAATCACAATAGCGGGCAGGGGCGTGAACGTGCTGCGTGCGTGCGTCATGCCGACCGCGTCGTTACCCCAACAGACCCAGCAGCCGACCAAACCCGTCTGATCGAGGCTTCAGTCGTAGATGCTGAAGCGCTTTCCAGTACACCGCGATGTCCGCCCCGATCACGATCTTGCGCGTCTCGCGTTCGAGTTCGTCCGCCAGATCTAGCATGCGTACTCCACCACCCAGCGCGAACAGGGCAGGGGCGTCCTGAGCGTTGAGGCCTGCTTTCAGCACACCCGCACGAGCCGGTTCTGTCCTGAAATCCCATGCGGCGATGTCCGATTCCGCTTGAGCGTCCATCACTCCCTGCCTCACCCAGTTCTCCATGTACGGGACCTGCAGGTCGTTCTGCATCAGCTTCAGCCGAAATATCGCCGTCCACGCGTCGTCGAAGTACCCCGAGGCCACTGCCACTAGATGGACATCGAACACGTCAAGCGCATCCAGCATCGCCACACCCGCCATGATCACCGGCGTCTTGCAGGCGCGCGAAATCTCCTGCTGGACATCGCGCGCGTGCTCTCCGTGGATCAGCGAGAACGGTACTCCAAATTGGATGATCAGATCGGCCCCGGCAGCCGCCAGGTCGATGGCGCAGCGCGTCATCTCAGGTACCGCCGCCTCGATCAGCCTCAAGTCGAACTCACCCATCGTGTGTCCGCCCATCCCGTCGCGCCGCATCTGTACCTGCGTCACGTCTATGTTGCCGGGCGCTACCCGCAGGAAGTCCGTGGGCGTGATGTCAAAGTAAGTTGGCGGGCTGATGAACCCGACCTTTGTGCGCCTACCATCGCCGTCTGACATCAACCCTACGCCTCGGTCAGGAGCGGTCGCAGCTCACTGGCCGTGGCCAGCGACTCGGCCTCCATCACCGCCTGCATCAACACCCGCAATCCTTCCCGCAAGAAGTCGAGGTCTGCGTCAG
>JAQCEV010000041.1 GCA_027618515.1 Chloroflexota bacterium
TCCCCGTTGGAGCAGCCTGATCACAGTACGAGGGTGACGCTCTTACACCACTTGACGGGACACGACCGCCGATGAACCCGGCGGGGACGTAGGTGCTCATGCTGATGACGTCGTTCAGGGAGAAACCGAGCGCGAGGAATTTGCTCATGACGTGGGTCATGGACTTGACCACGGAGAGGCGTCCGGGCTTGGTGATGTCGGTGCTGATGCTGTCAGGCAGGATGCCCTGCTCCATCATGCGCTTGGCGACCTCGAAGCTCATGTTGAACCGTCCGTGGGCGGGGTCGAAACCAACGCCACGGGCCAGTGCGTCCACAAGCTCTGGCAGCACGTTGCGGTTGCTGTCGAGGACTTTGCCGGGGGCGCCGGTGTAGGGATGGGTGATGAGGTCGTCTGCGCGGAGCAGCGGCAACAGGCGTGCGGTGATGGTGGGGTCAACGTTCCATTGGGGGTCACCGATGTGCACCATGAGGCGCACGTTGGCTTCACGGGCAGCCGTGAGTGCGGCGTGAATGTAGTCCATGCCCATGGTGGCCAGCGCTGGGCCGCAGGCCCTGATCTTCACGCCGATGATCTCGCCCTTGTAGCGATTGGCGACCGCGATGGTCTCGTCGATGTCCACGTCGTTGGCGTCACGAGCCTCAGGGCTCACGGCCAAGCCGCTCTGGGCGATGTGGATGTTGGCAAGCACTCGCGTGTGCGCCGTGCCCACGATGTGCTCGTGGAAGCCGTCGTAGTTGGCAGAGCCTGCGCTGCCCCCATCCACGATGGTCGTCACGCCAGAGTGCACACCCGCCAGGTCGGGGTCCAGGCCGTTGCCAACGCCGTGCTCGAAGATGTGGGCGTGGATGTCGATCAGGCCAGGAGTGACGATGCGACCGGTGGCGTCGATGCTGCGCTCGCCTTCAGAGGCGTCGATCCCCGCCGCGACCTTGGCGATCTTGCCATTGGTGATGGCCACGTCCAACGGCGCGTCCACGCCGCGACCTGGATCAATGACGCGACCACCAGTGATAACGATGTCGTAGGGCATCGGGATACTCCTGTTCACGTAGGGGGCGAGATTGGAGCGATTCTAGCTCAGCCCGCAGTCCCGACAGGAGTGGGAGTCGGCGAAGGTTCCTCGATGAACACGCGGACGCGGTGGTAGCCGGTCGGGCCCGAAGGTTGGTTGCCCTGTTTCTTCTCAGTCTGCGTGGCGCCCGTGCCATCGGTCGCTCGCACAACGATGTGCGGTTCGCTGGGCATGGCGTCCGGCCAATCCAGGCGCCAGATCACCCACGTGAACGGGGAGAGGGGCGCGTCAAACTTAGCGTCACGCCAGGTCTCGCCGTCGTCCACGCTGACCTCAACGCGCTTGATGCCACGCTTGCCCGCGAAGGCGACGCCTGCCACCTCGATCTGGTCGACCGGCACTTTGCCACGATTCGCCGGGGTGTCGATGCGTGACATCGTCTTGATGATGGCGGTGTCCTGCCAACCACGGCGCTGCCAGAAGCCCCGGAAGCTATCTTCGACCGGCTCCATCTTGACGAGCCACTTCACGTTCTCCATGCCGTACAGGCCAGGCACGATGATGCGAGCGGGGAACCCGTGCTCCGCTGGCAACCGCTCGCCGTTCATCTGGTACGCCACGATCACCTCGTCGCGCATGGCTATCTCGTAGGGGAAGCTGTCGAAGTACCCATCCGCCGCCCAGAACCCGACGCGCTCGGTGGCGGGATCGAAGTCAGCGAGTTCGAGGATGTGCTTCAGCGGCACGCCCTTCCATAGCGCGTTGCTGATGAAGTCCCCGCCGACCGGGTTGCTGATGCAGGTGAGCGTCACGTACTCCTCGATGGCGGGCATCGCTAGGAGTTGGTCATAGGTGATGTTGATCGGGTTGCGAACGCCATCACCCTGGATGATCAGCGCCCAAGTCTCGACTTTGAACTCGGGTAGCACTGCCGATTTCCCGATGACGTAAAACTCGTCGTTGGGGGTTACGGGGGTCGACAGGACACCGAGGGCGCGGCGGCCAGAGATGGAGGGCGCTAGCCTGCTGAGGTTCGTGAGGATGGTCTGGATGGCGACGCCACCTACGACAACGATGACGGAGAAGATCGCCGCCTTCTGTACGAAGTCCCTGCGACTAGCGTTGTAGCCAACGCCACCGGAGCGCTCAGCCAACGCAGCGATCTGGGTCAGGGTGAGCGAGAACGAGGCGACCGCGAACAGGAGTCCCCCGGCGTACGCCATCGCGCCATCTGGCAGCCCGCTGCCCAGGACACCCGCGCCGAGCAACGGCGACACGACCAGCGCCAGCACGGCCCAGATGCCCCCCGTGAGGATCGCGGCCCGCTTCACGAAGCCATCTGCGTAACCTGCCTCGGTCTCGTAGCGGACGTACGCCATGCCGATGAGTCCACCAACGCCTATCTGGCCGAGGAAGATGAGGACGAAGAGCATGCGCTTCGCGTTGAAGCCCATCTGCTCGATGAAGAAGTCGAATACCGAGGCTGGCAGTAGACGCGTGAACCAGTCGGCCATGACCTCGGTGAGGATCTGGGCATCTAGCGTGAAGCGGAGTGCCACTAGCACGAGCGTCATCAGCAGGCCGCCGAGGGCACCGGCGATGAACCCGGCCCGTCGGGTGGGTCGTGCTGTTGGTTGTACTGGTTCGTTCGCTTCTTCTGTGGTTGTCATGGCAGGCACCACCACCAACTACGTCGTAGGGGTTCGTAGAGTGCTAAGCACTCGCCGGTTCGGCGGAGGTTCCAGACGATATCCACGCCAGCACAGCCGGTCGTTGGTCTCGGATCATCCGCTGCAGCTTGCCCCGACGAGGACCGCAGTCGCGATGGTAGAGCCCGCGAAGGACGCGCATCCTGGCGAACCGGAGGCCGCACCCAGCGCATTCGAGTCCCCACAAACGGCGGTTGTCAGATCGCGCGGGCGCATTCCGGGGCCCGGCTTTCGCAGTGGCCCGGGGCTCCACGCCAAGACGTACGGCCCACGCGCGCCAGCGAGGGCCGTGGGGTGCGCCTCGCTGTACGCCTGCCGCGATGTGCGCCAGCTCGTGACGGAGGGTGTCGTGGGCTTGCGTGTCATCTAGCCAGGCGGAGAGGCGAATGGTGTTCTCGGTGGGGTAGGCTCGACCAAGCAGGCGTCGCATGCGGGTGGACCATTCCAGCCGCGGGATTGGTTTGATGTTGTGGGTGGCGCACAGGTTATCCATCAGCGACGCGACGGCAGCGCGCAGTTCACCGGACGCGGGGGCAGCAGACGCAGGGGTGCCGGTCGCTGCATCCAACGCGTCGCTCATAGCGGCTTTGCCGCCAAACCAGGAGCGGGTTTTCGGTCGTCGCCGACCACCGCGAGCGACTCTCGTGCGGGGCAGCGCTCGCTCAGCACGCAAGCGTTGCACAGTGGCTTCAGTGCCTTGCAGACACGTCGGCCGTGGGTGATGAGGTAGACGTGGAACGCGAACACACGCTCGGGGGCGATGGAGCCTTCAAGGATGTCGTGGGCCTCGTCGGCGGTGATCTTGGGGCCGATCAGGGAAAGTCGATGCGAGACCCGGAAGATGTGGGTGTCCACCGCCATGGCTGGCATGCCAAGGGCGAACGACAAGACGACGCCTGTCGTTTTCGGCCCCACGCCGGGAAGCGACTGGAGCCAAGCTTTCGCTTCAGCCAATGGCATCTCTGCCAGGAACGAGATGTCGTGGTCCCCTACCCGCTCACGGACGGACGACAGCACGGCTTGGATGCGTGGCGCTTTCTGCTGCGCCAGCCCGCCATGACGGATCGTCGCGATGAGGAGGTCCGTAGGAGCGTCGACGACTTCCTGCCACGTGGGGAATCGCGCAACGAGGGTGTCGTAAGCGCGCCCGGCGTTGAGGTCGGATGTGTGCTGCGAGAGGATCGTCCACACGAGCTCCGACGTGCCATCCAGGCGAGGCCGGTGCTCGACGACGCCAAGGTCATCGGCGAGCAAGTCGAAAACGACTTCCGACGTATAGGGAACGATGCCGCGCACGCTGCGTGGCTGCAGGACCTTGCGACGTCGCGCGCCAGACTTGGGGCGACGTTGCGCGCTTGGCTTGGGCTGAGCGCCGCTAGTGGCCATCACTGATGCCCTGGAGGTGGTCGACGTCGTTGTGGACTCGCAGCGTGATCTCGCCGCCTTCGATCTCAAAGACGTTCAGCGAGGCGTTCGCGGTGACGAGGTCCTTGCGGTTGTGCTCCGAATCATCCAACCCAAGGGCCAACGATGCGACAACCCGTACAGGGGAATCGTGGGTCGCGGCGAGCACAGTGCCGGTTGGGTGCTGCGCAAAGAGTTCTGCGATGAATCGGGAGATGCGGCCTCGTAGGTCAGCAAGGCATTCGCCATCTTCGAAATGAACCGTCTCAGGATGGTCTCGCCATTGCTCGATGAGGCCAGGTTTTTCGCGCTGGAAATCAGCCAGGAATGCGCCAGCCAGCCGACCGTAGTCGAGGTCTCGTAGGAGGTGGCGCTCGCGAACCTTCATGTCGTGGAGGCGTGCGACGGCTTTTGCGGTCTGTCGGGCACGTAGGGTGTTGCTGGCGTAGATGTCATCAAGCGCTTCGCCTCGGAGACGTTCGGCGAGCGCCACGGCCTGCGCACGGCCGAGTTCGTCGAGGGCGCCGCCGCCTTGGACGCGCCCTTCGGCGTTCCAGGTGGTTCGGGCGTGGCGGACGAGGAGAAGGCGAAGCATGGAGCAGGATTCTACCAGGGCCGCTGCTCCGAGTGGGATGGGCAGGTGGAGCGTCTAGGCCAGGTATTCCCTGACGGTTTCGCCGTAGCGCTCGTCGAAGGCGTTCACGCGGTTCTCGAAGAACGCGTCATACTCGTCCGAGGTCAACTTGTCGGTGGTCATGATGATCGCGTCTTCTCCGTTGTCGGAGTAGTAGCGCCTACGCAGGCCAACCTCGTTAAACCCATATTTCCGGTAGAGGGCGATGGCAGGATCGTTGGAGACACGAGCCTCAAGGGTCACGACTTGGCAATCGCGGTGCGTGGCCATCTCAATGGAGCCGATGAGCAGAAACTCACCGAGGCCTTTACGCTTGTACGCCTCGCGCACGGCGATGGAAACGATGTGGGCTTCACCTGCCATGTACCACAGGCCAACGAAGCCCACGAGTAACTGACGTTGGACGGGCGCTTCCGGCTTGTTGCGCCGACCGAGGAACCCGAGCAGCCCCTTCTTGCCGGGCTGCGGCTGAGAGGTGACGAACTCGTCATCGCGAACGCAGACTGAGTACTCAGCCATCTTGTTCTTCAGCTCGCGCCGATAGGTCGTTGGGGGCCAGAGGGTGGGGAACGCTTCACGCTCCATGGCGGCAACCTGATCTAGGTCCCCTTCTTCCATGGGTCTAAGCGCATAGGGCAAAACTGACTGTCGGCGCACTGCTTATGCTCACCTGAACTGACCGGAATATCGACGAATTCTACCACTCGCCCTCGCGTGATCCTGCCAAGAGTGCGCGGGCTCACAAGCAGGGGCAAAAACCGTGGACGAATCACATTATCAGAGGTATATTGGTTTGGTGCGTCATCGTCGGGGGCGAGGCGCGCCGTTCCCTTCTTTTTATGCATACACTTTGGCGAATTTCGAAACTTGCGGCCCAAGACAAGTGGCGAATGCTAGGCGCCTGGGGCGCGCTGATTCTCTCAACCGCCTTCTTCCTCACCGTGCCCAAGGTGATCGGACGCTCCATCGACAAAGCCCTGGAAGCACTGGAAGACAACGGTAGTTCGACCGGTACCGATGACCTGATCTGGCTTGGGGGTCTCCTTATCGGCGTCTTCGTCGCCAGAGGAATCTTTAACTTTTTCAATCTTTACCTGGCGGAGTCGCTCTCGCAGCGGACCTCGTACAAGATCCGGAACCTTGTTTACGACAAGCTCCAACACCTGAGCTTCGCATTCCACGACCACGAGCACACCGGCAACCTGATGTCGAAATCCACGGTGGACGTGGAGATGGTGCGGAATTTCGTACAGATGGGCCTCGTGCGGTCAGGCCAGATATTCCTGCTGGTGGTGGGTGCGAGCACGCTCATGGTGCTCGTTGACTGGAAGCTAGGACTACTCTCTATCGCGTTCATTCCCATCATCGCGTTCAGAGCGATCACGGTCTCAACGCGGATGCGCGGCATCTGGCGCCATGCACAGATAGAGATGGGCCACATGACGACGGTGCTCCAGGAGAACCTCGAGGGCCAGCGCGTGGTGAAGGCTTTCGGCGCAGAGCTTCACGAGCAGGCCAAGTTCGAGGCGAAGAACACCGATGTCTTCGATTGGACACTGCACGCCCGCCGAACGCAGGCGCTGAACTCGTCCGTTATGCAGGTCATTTTCTGGGCCTCCACCGGGATCATCCTTTGGGTCGGCGGTCGCGCCGTCATCGAGGGGCGCATCAGCACCGGCGAGATGACGCAGATGCTGTTGTACATCAGCTTGCTGGTGCAGCCCATCCGCATGGTTGGCATGTTGGTGAACAACTACGCCCGCGCGATCTCAGCCGGTGAGCGGCTGTACGACATCCTGGATTCACGCTCGCCTGTCGAAGAGCTGCCGGAGGCGGTTCCTCTGGCCAACGTTCGGGGTCACGTGCGGTTCGATCATGCAACGTTCTCTTACAGAGGCAAGAACGCCATTGATGATGTGTCGCTTGAAGTGCAACCCGGTCAGGTCGTGGCCCTCATGGGCGCGCCAGGGGCAGGGAAGTCCACACTGATGAGCCTGCTAGCACGGTTCTACGATGTCGACAGCGGCTCCGTGTCAATCGATGGAGTCGATGTCCGCGAGGCGACGCTGCCATCTGTACGTAGCGCAGTCGGGATCGTGCAGCAGGACGTGTTCCTGTTCAGCGCGTCGGTTCGCGACAACATCGCCTACGGCAAGCTCGATGCGTCCATCGACGAGGTGATGGACGCGGCGAAAACCGCGCAACTGCACGATGAGATCATGGCGCTTCCCGAAGGCTACGAGACTGTCGTGGGCGAGCGAGGTACGAGCCTGTCCGGTGGCCAACGCCAACGACTCTGCATCGCACGCACGCTGATCTTAGATCCGCCGGTGCTTGTGCTGGATGACTCCACTGCCAGCGTTGACGCTGGTACGGAGTCCCGCATCCAAGAAGCTATCGGAGAAGTCGTAAAGGGCAGGACGACCTTCATCATCGCCCATCGGCTTTCGTCCATTCAGCACGCCGAGATAGTGGTTGTTCTCGATCACGGCAAGATTGCCGAGATAGGCACACCAGCAGAGCTGGCGGCTTCCGGAGGGTTGTTCTCGCACGTGTCCGAACTCCAGTACGCCACGAACCTGAATGGTCACGCTGTTGTGACCCCAGTCGTCGCTCAGCGCGGAGGTACCCCCGCATGATGGGAGGAATCGGCGGCGGCGGGCAGTACACCCGATCGTCCCAGCCTGGGGACATAGACCAGGACAGCACCAAAATCTACGACAGCTCTGTCGTTACGCGACTCGCAACGTACATCGCGCCGTTCAAGGCCAAGGTTGCCCTTTCCGTAGTGGGCGTCGTGTTGTATACGGCAGCGACAGTCGCCATCCCATGGCTGATCGGGTTGGCTACCGACAATGCGATCCTGGATCGGGACGCTTCGAAGCTCAACCTGATCGCTGGCATATTCGGCGCCATCTTGGTTGTCCATTTCTTCTCGAACTGGGCACACCAGGTATTGCTGGCGCAGGTTGGCCAGCGGGTTATCTTCAATCTTCGTAACGAATTGTTCGTTCACCTGCAGCGCTTGCCGATGTCGTTCCACAACAGGAACAAGGTTGGCTCGGTGATGTCCCGGGCACAGAACGATGTGTACCAACTCCAAGAGTTCCTGGACATCGTGGTCACGTCACTTGGTGATCTGCTGAGCCTGACCGGCATCGTTGCCTTCATGTTCTACATCAACTGGCAGTTGACGCTCGTTTCGCTGGCGTCGTTGCCGATCCTGATCGTCATCATCTATTTCTGGCAGCGGACCGCGAAGCCCGCTTTCTTCCGGGTGCGCGTTGCGATCTCCAGCGTGAATGGCTCGCTAGCCGAGAATCTCTCAGGAGTGCGGGTAGTTCAGAGCATGAACCGCCAGGCTACGAACATGGAGAACTTCGACGTGCTGAACAAGCACAACTTGGACTCCAACCTGAAGGCAGCCCGGCTCTCCGCATCGCTCATGCCGACGGTCGAGATTTTCATGTCGTTCGGCTTGGCAGCAGCGATCGTTATCGGTGGCACGAGGATCGCTAGTGGCGATGTGGGTGCCGGGACGGTGATCGCGTTCAGCCTCTGGATCCAGCGGTTCTTTGACCCAATCCGAAGCATGACGCAGCAGTTCACGCAACTTCAGCGGGCCATGGCGTCCGGAGCCCGCATCTTCGATCTGCTGGACGTTAAGCCCGATCTGACGGACTTCGACGATGCCATCGAAATGCCCAAGATCGAGGGCGCGGTGCACTACGACAGCGTCCGCTTTGCCTACGACGAGGGCAAGCCGGTTCTCGAAGACATCACGCTGGACATCAAGCCAGGCCAGACGGCCGCTTTCGTGGGCCGTACGGGCGCAGGCAAGACCACGATGGTTGCTTTGCTTTCCAGGTTCTTCGATGTCACGAGTGGCAGCGTGAGCATCGATGGCCATGATATCCGTGGTGTGACGCGCGACTCTCTGGCACGGCAGATGGGTATCGTTCTTCAGGAGCCGTTCCAGTTCTCTGGAACCATCAAAGAGAACATCCGCTACAACCACGCGGAGGCAACCGACGAAGACATCATCCGCTCAGCGAAGGCCGTTGGAATCCACGACTACATCGCGAGTCTGCCAGAGGGCTATGACACGATGATGGAGGAGCGGGGCGGCAACATGAGCTTGGGACAGCGCCAGCTCGTGAGTTTCGCCCGCGCGCTGGTGGCTAACCCACGCATCATCATCCTTGACGAGGCAACAGCGAACGTCGACACGCAGACGGAGCAACTGATCCAGGAGGCGATCGGCACGCTGCTGGCAGGTCGCACGGCTGTCGTGATCGCCCACCGTCTATCGACGATCCGGAACGCGGACAACATCGTTGTCATGGACAAAGGGCGCATCGCTGAGATGGGCACGCATGACGAGCTGATCGCGCTGGGTGGCATGTACGCGAAGCAGTACGAATTGCATCAGGTGCTAGCGGAGTCAGGGATCCACCGCGTGGATGCGCCGGAGAACGAGTTCGACGACAACATCGTTCTTGAAGATGGCGCGCCTGTCGACGTGACCAGCCAACCGAGCAGCTAGCCCGCTTTCCTACTTATTCAGATAGAGAAATCTTTGGAACGAGCACTGGCCGGATCAGACCGGTGGCGTGAGTTCGACGCCCAACGTTTGCTCCGCCCAGTGCGCGGCCGCCAGCAGGCGAGCCTCGTGGAAGGGGCCGCACGCGAACTGTGCGCCCAGCGGGAGGCCATTCCCAGCTAGTCCGATGGGAATCGTGATGCTCGGGAATCCGGTGAAGCTCCAGGGGCTCTGGAAGCGAGTGTCGCCGGTCTGGGTGAGGTCTCGGGGCGCAGGGCCGGACGCCGTGGGCATCAGCAGAACGTCGACGTTGGCCAGCGATGCGCGAGAGCGCTCCTGCATCTCGCGCCGGTAGTTCATGGCCGTGACATAGTCTGTGGCCTTGTACTCGAAGCCCTTGCGGATGTAGTCGGCGACTTTGGGGCCGTATTGATCTTCGTGGTCTTTGAACATCGGCGCGTGGAAATGGCCGATCTCCGTTTGCTGCATGGTTCGGTGGCATTCGTAGCCGTAGCCGAAGTCGATCCCTAGATCGACCTCTTCTACGGTCGCCCCAGCGCGCGCAAGCTTCTGCGTGACCTCTTCGGTCATCAGGCGTGTTTCAGCATCTGATTCTTCGAAGAACCAGCCTCTGATCAACCCGATGCGGGGTGCCTTGGGATCCCGTATCGCGCTCAGGTAGTCATCAACCGGGGCCAGGACGCAATCAGGGTCGGCAGGGTCATATCCGGCGAGCACTGACAGCAGCGCTGCGGTGTCGGCAACGCTTCGCGCCAGCACACCAACATGGTCGAACGATTGTGCGTGGGGGATAACGCCCAGCCTGCTGATACGACCAAACGTGGGCTTGAAGCCAACGACGCCGTTGTAGGCAGCGGGGCGTAGGACCGAGCCAACGGTCTGCGAACCGAACGCCCAAGGCACCATGCGGGAGGCGACTGCCACTCCGGAGCCGGTGCTAGACCCTCCGGCGGTGTGCTCAACGTTCCAGGGATTCTTGCTCGGTGCGGGGTCCCCCGCAGCGAATTCGGTGGTGTGGGCCTTGCCCATCAGCACGGCGCCCGCGCGTTTGACGATAGCCACGGGTGCGGAATCTTGCTCGGGTACGCGGTCGGCCCAAATCTTCGAGCCTGCTGCGGTTCTTATGCCGGCGGTATCGAAGATATCTTTCGCGCCATAGGGGATGCCATGAAGGGGGCTCTTGGGGCCGGAGGCGACGATCTCTTGCTCTGCTTGGCGAGCCGATTCCAAAGCAAGCTCTGGCGTTCGCGTAGCCCAAGCGACGAGCTTGGGATCGAGTTCCTCGATCCGCGCCAGGCATGACTCAGTAAGCTCTACGGGCGAGAGCTTCTTGCTGCGGATCGCTTCCGCAGCCTGTGTCAGGGACAGTTCATAGGGTTGCGCCATATGTAACTCCAGCCTTGGAGTTAGCGGGTGCGCTTGGTGAAGCCGAATCGGATTTTCAGGCCATTGCGCTTTGAATCCACGTGATTCACTCGCGCAACGAACTCTTCGGTCGTTTTTTGCTTCTTTTCTTTCTTAACGGGCTTCGAGGTGGCCATGAGTCTCCCTCAGATCCAAACTGGGATGAGTATACCAGGAACGGAGGCCTGGACACGAAAAAGGCCCCGCCAAAGCGGGGCCATGTTGTCGAGTAGTACGAAACTAGCTCGCTTTCTCCAGTGAGCCGGCGCTGGTCACTTGGCTCCACTTCACGACGATATCGGCACCATTATCTAGCGCGATCCGGTATCCCCATTCGTTCTCTCTCCATTGGCCGGGGGGAATGCGGCTCATAACAACGCCGCCCATATCAGGTTGTTCAACGTCAACGAACACGCGGATGACATCACCCCGGTTGAAAACGAAAACCTGCCCACCTAGCACTTGGTCTGTCGGGGCTCGGTTAGCATCTTCTTTGAGGACATCCTCGATCGATGTCACCAGATCCCGTGGGCTGAATGGTTTGGTCATGAACGCATTGGCGCCGTATTGATAGGCTTCACGCTTGGTGTATTCCCGACCCAGAGCACTCAGCATGATGATGCGGATGTTCTGGGTTTTTGCGTCCTCTTTGAGGGTTTTGCACACCTTGAGTCCATGAACCCTAGGCATCATGATGTCTAAAACCATGACATCAGGCAGGACTTCGCGAGCGATGTTGATCGCGTCCTCGCCATTGCGTGCATGGTAAATATCGAATCGCCCGTCTCTCTTGAGCACGACGTCCACAACAGACGTCACATCCGCGCTATCGTCGGCCACGAGTATCCGCCACTGTGCCATCAGTCCTCCTCTTGGGACCACCCCGAACTGGCAGCGGGATGGAATGAATCGGCATGTCTTCATTCAACCAAGAGAATCCAAGCCCTCCCACGTCCTTTCGTACGGTAGTGCACCAGGCTTTGGACTCGCCACCGGGCTATTTGGGGCAGCACCAACGGCCTAGATGTGGCCGACATCGTTCCAGGCCGTGAGAGCCGGCACTCCACCATCCTGAAGAACGATTGAGATACTCGCCGGTCGAAGGCCACGGAATTGCCAGAACGCCTCGTCAGGCATCCCGAGGATGCCCACCGCCAACGCCCGTAGCGAGCCTCCGTGGGCGACGACCAGCACGTCGTCGGTCGCGTGCCGCTCCGACAACATGGTCGCGAACCCAGCCGTGCGAGCAAGAACCTCGCGGAATGATTCGCCTTCGGGCGGCGCAAAATCCAAGTCGTGAACGAATTGACGATCGCGCATGCGACCGTCCTTCTCACGGATCTCGGACCAGGTCATGCCCTCGAAGACGCCGTAGCCCACCTCACGAAGTTCGGCGTGGGTCTGGACCTCCGGCGCTTGAGCCGATTGGGCGCCGAGGATGATGGCAGCGGTTTCCTGAGTCCGCCCTAGGTCACTCGCATAGACAGCGGCAAACCGGACGTCGGACAGGCGTTTGCCTGTGAGCGCGGCCTCACGGCGACCCGTTTCGTGCAGCGGGACGTCAGTTTGCCCTTGGATACGCTCTTCAGCGTTCCACTGGGTCTCTCCATGGCGTACGAGGAACCAACGAGCCATGCGCGCCCTCAGTTCGTCGGGCGGACGGGAGGAACGGAGCTTTCGGTCAGGGCGTCTCCGCCGAACCACCAGTCCGTTATCGAGTCCAACTCGGCCCGCTCGTCTTCCGTGAGTTGCCAATCGGCGCCCGTGACGTTGGCTGCGACGTGCTCTGGCTTGTCGAAGCCGCAGAGGGTCACGCCCACTTCAGGGTGGGAGAGCACCCACGCCAGGGCGAGCTCAACGATGGTGTGCCCGTGCTCGCCCGCGAATGTTTCGAGTTTGGGTACGAGGTCGTCAACCCGGTCAGACCGCAGGCGCGTGACGATGCCGGTGGGGACGATATCCGCTCGGCTTCCCGCAGGTGGTGCTTCGCCTGGCCGATAGGTTCCGGTGAGCCAACCTCCGCCCAGCGGAAAGTAGGGGATCAGTGAGATTTCGTACTTGCGGCAGAAGGGCATGAGCTCCAACTCGGCATGCCGGTAGAGGAGGCTGTAGTGGTTCTGGGTGGACTGGAAACGAGCGAGGCCCTTTTCCGCCGATGTCACGACCTGCTCGTGGATGCGCCAGGACGCAGTGTTGCAGTTGCCTATGTAGCGGACCTTGCCTTGCTCCACCAACTCGTTCAACGGCCCAATCAATTCTTCGTGGGGTACATCAGGAGTCGCGTAGTGCACCTGGAAGAGGTCGATGTGGTCAGTCTTGAGCTTGCGGAGGGCTTCTTCGCAACGCGCGAAGATACGATCCCGTGGCGTCTGGCCGTTGAGGTTTCGCAGGTTGAACTTGGTAGAGATGTAGATCTTGTCGCGCTTGCCCTCAAGCGCGACGCCCACCTGGTCTTCGCTCTGCCCTTGTCCATAGACGTCAGACGTGTCGAAGAAGTTGATGCCGTGCTCCAGCGCAGCGTCGATCACCGCAGTGGTCTCGGCCTGGCCAAGCATGGGAGGCCCGAAGGGGTAGCCGCCCACGCCGATGGCGGAAACGCGCATGTCTGTCTGACCGAGTTGTCGATATTCCATAGTTACTCTCCGCTCGTTGACCCTGGGAACACCAGGGATTTAATTACGACTGGTACTGATCCCGAGGATGGCAGGATCTCGCCGATGTCTATGTAGTCGAACTCGCGGAGGTCGATGCCGTCGATCGAAACCACGGCCTCCGGTATCTCAAGCTCCTCACGTAGGTGCAGGCCGATCAGCCCTCCGACGTCGCCGTCGCTGATCAAGACCAAGGGGTGGCCGTGGTCGAGGGTCGACCGCATCGCCTTGATCAGCCCGCGGCAGAACGCGTCGAGCCTCCAGAAGGTGGCGGAGCCGCCCCAGTGGAATCCGACGGCGATGGGGTCTTCAGAGTTCACAAGACCCAATCGTGTGAGTCCAATCTGCACCGCTTGCGCGATCACGTCGGGGTCAAGCTCGTCCAGAGTGAGGTCAAATTCGGGAGCGACCACCGGGATGTTCCGGATGGGAACGATGTCGTCGGGAGCGATAAAGATGGTGCTACCGGAAACTTGTACGGTGTACTGGGAAGCGCCGATGACCGTGGCCCTGATGCCGGCCTCAGGCACCATGAGCATGGCGCCAAGCTCGCCGATGCGGGCCTTGATCTTGCGACCGAGCACGGGGCCCATGTCCCCGAACGAGCGCTGCTCGTGACCGTAGATGAACTCTGAGACGCCACCGGAGAAGATGACCGAGTCGATCTTGCCGCGATACTCCAGAGGGGGCAGACGCAGAAGCGACTTGGCTTCATCGTTCATGTCCTGAAGCAGGACGACCTCTAGAAGGGCGTCGATCATGTGGTCGACGATCGTCTCAGTTTCGCTGTCCGACAGCAACGCGCCGACCTCAACGTTGAGGCCAGCCTTCTTCGCGAAGACACGGCCAGCCTCCTCGACCCGCGTGATGACGTGGTTGTCGTCGGTGGCCAGCAGGCGGGCGCCCACGTCAATCGCGGTTACCTCCAGCACCTTGCCAGCCCGGCAGATCGCCACTTTGCTGGTGCCGCCCCCAATGTCGATGTTCATGACGGTCTCGGCGCGCGCCCTGCCCGACTGGCCAACCGCTCCGGAGCCGTGGGCAGCCATGGTTGCTTCAAGGCCATCACCTGCACTCACCGCCACGAACTTGCCCGCGTCCTCGGCGAACAACTCGCCGATGGCGCGAGCGTTACTGCGGCGGACGGCGACGCCAGTGAGGATCAGCGCACCGGTATCGACGGCGCTACGTTGGAGTTTCGCCTCGTCGTACTGGCGGTCGATGAACTTGCCGAGTGCAGCCGCGTCGATGGTCAAGCCATCGTCAGCGTACGGAGTCAGCAGTATCTCTGACTCGCGAAGAACGGTTCGCCTGACGATGACGTACCGCGTGTTCTGGCGTTCGAGCTCCAGCTTCGAGAAAACGAGGTGGGAAGTCGAAGAGCCGATGTCCACGCCAACGCTGGTGAGCGTGATCTCATCCTCTTCGGTGATGTGTCGTCCGGCGCCGGAGAATCCGGCCTGTTCGTGAGCTTGTGTCATCGTCATTCCCTGGTGCCAAGGTCAGTGCTGACCCAGCGCCATTTTTCATTTTGCTACCGGTATTTTGCTCTGGGCTCTGGCGCATCCAGATACAGAGCAAGCTGAGTGTAGGTAGGCCCGAATGGCAGTGCAACCGGTGTAGCTTAGCGGGTCGTAATCACGTCCACCAAGGCGGGCTTGCCCTCGCGCGCGACGTACTCGGCGGCACGTTGGATTGCGGGCAGCAGGTCTTCGGGCTTCTCGATCGGGCCCTCCGAGTGGACGCCGAAGCCACGGGCAACCGTAGCGAAGTCCACGTTGGGTGTGTTGATGTCGATGCCGACGACGGCGTTCTCGGCTGGCCGGTCACGGTGATGAGCGACCTCGACTTGGTGGATGTAGTCGTTGTTGTAGGAACGGTTGTTGTGCATCACGGACAGCAACGGGATGTTGTGGTGCGCGGCTGTCCACAGGGCGCTGGTGGTGAAGAGCAGGTCGCCGTCAGGCTGGAAGTTGACGTTGAGTCGACCCGTGCCCCGGTTGGCGAGCGCGACACCCATAGATCGAGCGTAGGCGTTGCCTAGGCCAGACTTCTCGGTGCCCTGGTACTGGTAGGCATGGCGCACGTCCCAAGTGCGGAGCGCGGCCCGGCCTCGGAGGTCGCGATCGCAGAGCACCCAGTCGTAGCCCTTGATGGCTTCCCAGGTCTGGAGTCCCAGGTACTGGCGCGTGATGCGGCCATCCTTGATGGAGCCGAGCGCTTGATCCAGGGCTGCCTGGCGCAGTTCGGCGTGGTGGGCGCCATGACGTGCCGCACGCTCGTCGGCGCCAGCAATGGCTCCTCGTTCGGCGATCAGGTCGGCGAGAGCGTTGGCGGCACCACCGGGGTCGGCGGTGATGTTGACGTTCAGCGGGTAGAGCTTGCCGTAGGTCTGGCCCCACGCGCGCACAGCATATCCGCGGAGCGAGATGTCGATGACCTGCGCGCCACTGGGAATGCCAGGGATGGGCAGGCGTGACGTGCGGTCTGTGGTGGAGAGCGCTTGTTCGAGGTCATAAGAGTTGATGCTCAGGACGACATCGGCTTCACTCAGCAACTCGGTGGCTGCGGTGGTCAGGTTCAGCGGGTGATCGCTGGGGAAGTTGAACAGGTCACCCATGTCGATCACGGCCATGCCGAGGGATTCCGCGAGCCGGATGACTCCACCCACCGCGTAGTCGTTGCCGAGGTAGTCGACAACCGCCACCGGGTTGCGAGCGCCCGCGAGCATGTCGGCGGCCTTGGCCAGCGCGGCTGGATCAGCAGACGGTGGGGTCGCACGCTCGAACATCGTGACGTCGGGGATCGTGGGAGGGGCTTCGAGCGTGGACTCCTGCAAACCAGCGTCGAAGCATAAGTAGGCAGGCCCGTAGGGTGCGGTGGTGATGAGCTGATACGCACGGAGCATCGAGTCGATGATGCTCTCTACGCTGGCGGGCTGGTCGTCCCACTTCACGAAGTCACGGACGGCGTTTCCCTGCACGAGGGCGGTGTGGATCCAGTCGATATACGGACGGCGCAGTTCAGTGGCGACAGGGCCTGTGCCACCGAGGATCAACATGCCAGCCTGGTCTAGCCAGGCGTTGTAGATGGAGTTGGTGGCGTGGAGCAGGCCAACGATGTTGTGGACGGCGGCGGCCATAGGCTTGCCAGCCGCGCGTGCGTAGCCGTGGGCGATGGAGACGGCGATCTCCTCGTGATTGCAGAGGATCATCTCAGGCTTTCCACCGGAGTAGTTCACGAACGAGTCGTGGAGGCCACGGTAGGACGCGCCAGGGTTGAGCGCGACAAATTCGATGCCAAGGGCTTGGAGCATGTCGACGACGACATCAGAACCGAATCCGGCTTTGCTAGTGAGCGGTTGGTTGGCCATGGGAGTCTCCGTGATTCAAGCTGGGGGTCAGGCTGGGAATCAAGCTAGTGGTGCGGGCGGGATTCTACATGGCGAGCAATAAGAAAAGGGCCGCTCCAGATGGAGCGGCCCTTTTTACAGCGAACATGAAACGTGAGCAGTTACTCGAGGGTCGCCTCAACGCTGAGCTCTACGTTGCCCTTGAGGGCGCTGGAGATGGGGCAGCCGTCCTTGGCTGCCTCGGCGGCGGCGGCGAATCCCGCTGCGTCTAGACCAGGGACCTGACCAACGACCTTGAGGGCGCTGGATGCGACCTTCCAGCCGCCATCGACGTTGTCGAAGATTACGGTGGCGTCAACTTCGAGCTTGGTGGGCGGGTTGCCGCCCTTGCCGAGGCCAGCGGAGAGGGCCATGGAGAAACATGCCGCGTGAGCTGATGCCACAAGCTCTTCCGGGCTCGTCTTTCCGCCGGACTGTTCGGTCCGGGCTGCCCAGGAAACGGGGAGCTCGGAAAATGAGTTGGATGAGGTTGCGCTGACGACGCCGCTACCCTCGATGAGACTACCTGACCAAGTTGCGTGTGCTGTGCGGATCGCTGCCATGTGAAAGCTCCTGTGAATGATGATGAACCGGTAGGTACCGGATTAACGAAATGGCCCCCGCCATTGCAGGGCGGGGGCCATTATATCGGCTAGGGTTTCTATTGGGGCTTGAGCTAGACCGTGGCCATGGAGTAGGCGCGATTGCGCATCACACGCCCTGGCAGCGCGCCGCTGTGTTCCCCGTTCTCGAACAATATCTGGCCGTTCACGATGGTGAAATCGACGCCAGTGGCCCGTTGGGCCAGGCGCATCATCCCGGCAGGCAGGTCGTAGACCTCTTCAGGCTCCTCTGCGGCGATGGTCGCAAGGTCGAAGATGGTGATGTCTGCCGCCATACCCTGCCACAGCAGGCCACGGTCGTGCATGCCGTACAGCGAAGCCTGCATGAACGTGAGCTTGCGAACAGCCTCTTCCAAGGTGAGCACTCCCTCGTCGCGCACCCAGTGGCCGAGGACGATGCTGGAGTAGCCGTAGCCCGCCTCGAAGACGACGTGGGCACCGGCGTCGGACAGGCCGATGACGGTGTACGGGCTCTGCAACATGGTTGCCATGGCGCCGTCGTCACCGCCGGACTGGGAGTTACGGAAGCTCGTGTTCAGGTCTTCTTCAATCACTAGGTCGAGCAACGCATCCACGGGGTGTTTGCCCTGCGCTGCCGCTATGGCCGCGATGCTCTTGCCCTGCAATCCAACGTTCTGTGGGAGCGCGGCGCGCGTCACGTACACGCGATCCCAGACGATGCCGAACGCCGTCGGCGGCAGGTCGATGCCGTCGGCCTCGCTGCGCATCTTGGCGCGGTTGGCGGGATCGCTGAACGCGGCGGTCTTTTCAGCTGGTTCCAGCAGCATCAGCGGCTGCCAGGTGGGCAGGCGGTCGAATATCTGACCGTTCTTCATGGTGAAGCGGACGGCTTGAGGGCGTGGGTTGATGACGGGGTAGACCTGTCGGCCTTCCCGAACGCGTGCTTCAACGATGTCCAAATGATCGCGCCACTGGTTGGGCACGTTTTGGTTGTAGGTGATCTGGTTGTAGACGACGGGGCGCCCGCTGATGTCGCCCATCTTGGTGGCGAAGCCCTCTTTGATCTCGTGGGGGTAGGCAGACCCACACTGGAGAACTCCAGACGACAGGCCTTGCAGCGCGGAGCACAGGTCGTAGATCTCCTCGAACGGCGCGACGATACCGGGTATCTTGCGTCCGAGGAGGTCTAGGTGCCCACGATTGCGGTCGAACGACAGGCCCACGGCCCCGGCCCGGATGCCGTCGCGCACGATGGCCTTCATTGCTTCTAGCTCTTCGGGCGTGGCCTGCTCGCGCTCACGGGCGTCGTCGCCCATGACGTATTGGCGGATGGCGGAATGGCCCATCATGACGCCTACGTTGACCCCAAGGCGCTCGTCGATCTTGTCCAGGTACTGAGGGAATGTCTCCCAGTCCCACTTGACCCCTGCGGCGAGGCTCTCCATGGGGATGGCTTCGACACGCGACAGCATCATGGCAAGCGCCTCGTGGCCGTCAGGACGCACGGGTGCAAGCCCCAGTGAGCAGTTGCCGAAGATGACGGTAGTTACACCGTGGTTGGGTGAGAAGGTACACAGCGGATCCCAGGTGACCTGGGCGTCGAAGTGACAGTGGTTGTCGATGAACCCGGGGGAGACCACGCGCCCTTCGGCGTTGATCACTCGCTCGGCAGGCCCGTCCAGTCGGCCCACTTCTGCGATCTTCCCATCCTTGATAGCCACGTCGCCGTAATAGGCAGGCATCCCCGATCCGTCTGCAATCAGGCCGCCCTTGATCAGTATGTCGTACATCGCGGTTTCCTCTCTTGAATAGGCCGCTTGCTGGATCGGAGTAACGAAATTGCAGGCACCGTAGGCTCCAGATTACTAGGTGTCAAGAATCCGGCCGGGATTCTTGTGCGCGGGCCTCAGTTCGCGTGTCCCGCCCAAGCATCGCCATCACTACGGCTGCTGCTATGAGTGCGACGACAACGACGAGGAATCCAGTCTTGAACCCATAGGCATCGGCGATGGAGCCGATGACCAACGGGCCGGTGATCTGTCCGATGTTGGTGAACAATAACCACATGCCCAGGAACGCCCCGCGCCGGTCGGCAGGCGCTTGGTCCATGGCGTAGACCTGTAAGGAGCCCTGCCCTAATGATTCGGCCAGCCCAAAGACGACTACCGCCAGCAGCGCGGAGGACAAGTCCCCCGTAATCGCCATGAAATAGGTGCCGAGAGCGGTCGCCAGCAGCCCGAGCAGCAATGGACGTTTGCGTCCCCAACGGTCGACTGCCATGCCGGTGGGGACGGAACTGAGCAGTCCGGCAAGGCCGGCAACGGCGATCAGGTTTCCAATCTGCAATGCACTTAGGCCGGCAATGGCTTCAGCCTGGGGCGGGAACAACGTCCGGAAGACACCAGTGCCTCCGTTGACGAGGCCGAGGGCGACGGTTCCGAGAGCCAGCGACAGGAATGTTTTGCTCTTGAACATGGACAGGTCAGGCATCCGCGAGGCACGTTGGCCGGGTTGATTGGCAGGCTTGGGGGTGGTTGGTTCTCGCGTCTCCTTGATCAAAAAGAGTGTGACAAGGATGACCATGAACTTGGTGACCGCAATGAAGAGGAATACCCAACGCAGGCCAAATGTAGCCGCTATGAGCCCAGCGACAACCGGTCCGGCGAAGTTGCCGATGCGGTTGGATACCTGGCGCGCGGCGACCGCACGACCGCGCGTCCCTGTGCGGGTGGCATCTGCCATGAGTACGTTGGCGCTGGTCATGTAGACGGCGATCCCGGTTCCGGCGACGACCTCGAATACAAGGAACTGCCAGTATTCCTGGACGAAGAAATCGCCCGTGAGCGCCGCGATGTGCAAGGCAGCGCCAATCACGACGAAGGGCCGTCGGCCGAATCGATCAGTGAGGTACCCGGTGATTGGCCCGATGATGACGCGCGGCATGGCGCTGGCCGAGGAGATGAGCGCGACCAGGAAGAACGTTCCGCCTATCTCGTAGGCGAAGAGCGGGCGGACAAGCCAGAGGCCACCCGTCCCGAAGCTCCAAAAGAAGAATGCGGAGAAAACCGGGAGGGTCTTCCGGCTAAGAATCTCGCGGATCGCAGACCCGCTAGTTGGAGTGGTCAAAGCAGGCGGATGCTAACACGCCCATCGGCGCGCCTTGGCTATGTAACGTTGCCATCATCGGCGCCATGCTTTAGGCCAAGAGGGGGTCGTAAGACCGCACTCACGTCCCGATTGACATGAACCCTGGCCCGCCCTCTCTGGACCAGGGTTCATCATTCCACGCAGAACCCTTGCCAGCGATGCCGCAGGGGCGCGTACACTGGCGATCATCGGAGGTGGCCCTTGGCTGCATTGATCATCGAAGGTCTTGTTTCTCACACTCGCTCACTCGACTCCGAAGCCCTAGCTTCTTTGGCTGGCCAGGTTCCTGATGTGTCAGCGCTGGCGGCAGATCGCGAAGGCGTAGCTGTCCAACTAGCGTCAGTGTTGGAGGACGCCGGTCTCGCGGCCGACGCTCGGTTCATCACGATCCACGCAGAAGGCAACTACAGCGCGAGCGTTCCCCTAGAAGCGGTGAAGGATCACGCGATCCTCATCTACGGACTAGACGGCGAGGCCCTCCCTCACGACAAAGGCGGGCCGATACGTTTTTTCATCCCCGACGTAGCCGCCTGCCAGACCGACGAGGTAGACCAGTGCGCGAACGTGAAGTACGTGGAGCGCATCGTCCTCTCGGCCGAACCAGGCCAGGACACTCGACCGAAGACCCCAAAGCAACACGTGGATATCCACGTTGAAGAGAAACTATAGGAGGCTCACCCCATGGAGGGATTTGAGAAGGTCGCACAACGGGGCGACATCACGGCGGGTAAGTTGACGCTGGTGGAAGCACAAGGCGAGGCGGTAGTGCTCACGGAGCTTCTCGGCAAGGTGATCGCGTTCTCCAACATCTGCACCCACGAGGACTGCGATTTCGTGTTTGATGGGGCCGATGGCGAAAGTGGACTGGAGGGCAACGAGGTGATCTGTGGCTGCCACGACAGCCGCTTCAACGTGCTGGACGGCTCGGTGATGAACCCGCCAGCGACGGAGCCCATCACGATCTACGCGGTGCAGATCGACGGCGACGACGTGCTGGTAGGCCCTCGCTAAAGACGAGGCTGGCCTAGACCCACCCAGATAGAAAGAGGGCCACGATGCATATCGTGGCCCTCTTGTTTCTAGTGCCTTGTTGCCTTGGCTACCACCTGAAGATCAGTCCCAGCGAGACTTCGGGTTCTCCTGCAGAACTCCATTCACGCTCATCTCAACCTTCCCCTGCGGGAAACAGAGGTGCTCGGCTATGCGGCCACTCTCCGCGATCGGATCCTCGTAGCACCACGCGACGAGCTCCGCCGTCTCGCCACCCGCCTCTACGTTGTAGTAGCGAGCGGCACCTTTGTACGGCGACTTCATCACGCGATCGGTCTCGCGCAGGAGATCCATGCGGATGTCAGCCTTGGGTATGTAGTACCTGTGCGGTTGCCCGGTCTCGATCAACATGACCGAGCTCGTCGTGTCCGCTATTTTTTCACCGTTGATCACGATCTCGACACGGCGGGAGGTCTCTCGGGTGTCGACGCGGGTGTACGGGTCTTTCGGCCCGATGAACACTTCCTCGTCTTCCTCGAACCAGGCATCAGCCTTGTCCCAGTAGAACGCCACCAGTTCCGTAACTTCGACACAGTCGACGAACGGTTTCGGGTAGTTCCACATCACGTCCTCTACGACCTTCTCACCAACCTTGACGCTCCAGTACCGGGCGTCTCCTTTGATCGGTCATGTGGTGCTGCGGTCGGTTTCAAACATCAGGTCCATGCGTACGTCTTCCATCGGGAAGTAGTACACGGGTTGGTGTTTGGTCTCGAACATGATCTGCACATTGGTGCTGTCCGCGATCGCCTCGCCGCCAAACATCACACGTATGCGCTTCGGCGTGTTCTCCATGAACGCTAAGTGGTCATCGAGACCCTTCGCGCCAACTTCCAAAGCTCGAAAAGCTTGAGTCATGAAATTCTCCTCTCGTCCGACCAGTCGTTCAGGCAATAAGTCGATTTGGCCCACGCGGCGATGACCATCTCGATCGCGCGGCAGGCTGCTTTCCGCATGCTACCAAAACCGGTGGCATCGTACCCATTTGGGGAGAACAACGCGGGTTTAGTCGAGCAACTCATGTGCAACGATTGACATACGCCTAGCGCACCTCTAATGTTTGGCCACCCTCGGTGCCGTGCTATTGCCATGTTGCCGTTGGTTGTTCGTGATCTACAGGAACCAAGGAGACTGGCAAATGAAGCTGATTCGTCTAACCCTAATCATGGCGGTACTCGCCGTTGCAACGCTGCTCCTCGCTGCGTGCAGCAGCGACCCGACCGCTAGCCCAATCTCCGCGCCCCCAACGGCTACGCCGACGGCGACGTTGGCTCCTGGCGTTCCCACGCCGACACCTGCGCCGACCGCAACGGCAGCCCCGCCGACACCCACGCCTTCACGTGACATGGAGGCTTACTTCGACGGCAAGACCATCAAGATCGTCGTCGGATTTTCACCGGGTGGTGGGTATGACTCCTTCGCGCGATTGTTCGGTAAGTTCGCTGCCCGGCATTTCCCTGGAACACCTAAGTTCGTCGTCCAGAACTTGGACGGTGCAGGTGGCGAGCGCATCTTCAAGGCGATCAACGGCGAGACCGATGGCTACTCTGTGGCGGTTTCCCACCCACGCTTCTTCAAGCGTGAACTGCTGGGAACGGACGTTGAGTTCTTCGACCCCAACACCGTGAACATCCTGGGCACGCCTGACGCATCGGCGATCACTCAGGCCTATTTCGTCAATCGCTCCTTCGCCATGACGTACGACCAGGTCATCGCCGAAGGGAAAAAGCTGACCACGGGCGCGACCGCGATCGGTGACACCGGTGGAGTTGGCAGCACTTTCCTGGAAGTGCTTGGCGCCCCCATGAAAGTCATCTACGCGTACGGCGGAACGTCTGAGATTGCGGCCGCTTTCGACCGCGGCGAGATCACGGGTACAGACCGTGGCGGCTACCAGAACGCTCCTAACCTCTTCCCCGAGTGGGTCGACAACAAACAGATTGTTCCTCTGTTCCGCTGGGGTGCGGAGCCGGAAGAAGACCCCGCGTGGGTCGAGTACATGACCACGTTGGACACGGTGACCCCTCCTCACATCTTTGACATCCTCAATCCGACTGAGGGGGAGAAGGCCGTCTTCAACCTGACCGAGATCGTGAACGACAAGCTAAGCCGCACATTCATCCTGCCGGAAGGTGTGCCGCAGGACCTCGTTGACGTTTGGGTCAAGGGTTTCGCCGACACTATCGGCGACCCCGACTTCGTGGCTGCTGCGTCCCTGTTGGGCCGCCCGGTGCTCTACGGTGGCCCCGAGTCCATCATCGAAGCATTGAACCAAGGCAAGGCAGCTTTGTCTGACCCCGCGTTGGCAGCCCTGTTCGCTGAACTAGCTGGCGCTGAGTAGCGGCACAACCGCACTCGCTCCTAGTGGAAAAAGGCCCCCGCCATTGGCGTGGGCCTTTTTC
>JAQCEV010000042.1 GCA_027618515.1 Chloroflexota bacterium
GTGACGCGGTGGCCTCTGTCTTGCCAGGCCCTGCTGTCTCTTACACCACGTCCTGGGACTCTACTCGGATTCCTCATCCGGGCTCTTGAAAACCAACTTCTCGGCCTGTTCGCAGAAGGAAAGCTGAACGGAACTGTCCACACCTGCCTCGGGCAAGAGTGGACGGGCATCGCCGTCGCCTCTGCCTTGAACGACGGCGACTATGTCGTTAGTAACCACCGTGGCCACGGGCACTACATCTCGTTTACCCAAGACATCGACGGGCTTATGGCCGAGCTCATGGGGCGCGAGAGCGGCGTTGCTCACGGTTTTGGCGGCAGCCAGCACCTTGCCAAAGATGGCTTCTTCAGCAACGGCATCCTCGGTGGCATGGTGCCGATCTCAGTGGGCCTCGCAGCGAGCCACGCTTACGCTGGTCGATCGGGCATCGCCGTAGCGTTCATGGGCGATGGTGCGTTGGGCGAAGGCATCGTCTACGAATCCTTGAACCTCGCGAGTCTCCGTAACGCCCCGCTACTACTGGTCGTCGAGAACAACGGGTACGCGCAGAGCACCCCCCAATCACAATTCCTATCGGGATCCATCGCAGGGCGCGCGACGGCCTTCGACGTGCCCATCGTTGGTACAACCGACGATATTGCGGAAGTTGCTCTATCCGTTGCCGCCGACATCGCGATCCTCGCCATCCCGTCAGCTTCGCTGGAGCAGCGCCGTGCGATCATCGAAAGGTGCCTAGCTATCGGACTACCCTTCAGGGTTCTTCCCGCAGTCGCCCAAGTGCTCCGCGAAGAAGCGATGCTGGGCCAAGTGCGGGACATTGAACCTGAGGACCTGATGGTTAGGCCACCTGCGATTCTTGACACTGAACTCATAGACTCCGTGATCAGAGGCAAACGCGTTCTCGTGACGGGAGCAGCAGGAAGCGTTGGGTCTGAGCTGTTCAAGCAGATCGTAGCCGCTCAACCAGAACTGATCATCGGAGTGGATCATTCCGAGAACCCCTTGCTGATGCTCGACAAAACGATAAGGTTCCAGCACCCTGCTACCCCCATCGTAACCATCGTCGCCGACGTCGCGGATCCCGCCCAGCTGGATCCGATATTCAGTCAGTACGAACCTGCATTTGTCTTCCATGCCGCTGCGTACAAGCACGTCGCATTCATGGAAGACTCCCACGCACAAGCCCTTAGGAACAACGTCGCAGGCACCATGAACGTGGCTCGCTGCGCCATGGCTCACGGGATTCAGCAGTTCATCCTCGTTTCCACAGACAAAGCAGTGAAGCCTACCAGTGTCATGGGCGCCACCAAACGCATAGCCGAACTGCTCGTCCGCTCGTTCAACGATGAAAGCTCTACCGCTTTTACGATCGTGCGATTCGGGAACGTTCTTGGCAGCAATGGCAGCGTGGTTCCCATCTTCAAGGAGCAGATTGAGCGGGGAGGTCCACTGACCATAACCGACCGCGATGCCACTCGCTTCTTCATGAGCATCCCCGAAGCAGCCGGTCTGATCCTTCAAGCCACCGCAATGAGCACCGGGGGCGATATCTTCCAACTGGACATGGGGGAACCAGTCAAGATCCTAGAACTGGCTGAAACCATGATCACCCTATCGGGCTACCAACCCTATGAAGAGATAGAGATCGTCTTCACTGGGCTCAAGCCAGGGGAGAAGCTCCGCGAGGAGCTTGCCGAACCTTACGAAACATTCTCAAGCACCATCCACCCCAAGCTCTTCGCTTCCGAAGCCATGTTGGCAGACACGAGCTTCCTCGAGCGGGTACAGCAACTGTTATCTAAGCTCAATGGATCGGAGACGGCGATGCAGACCAAGCAGCACATACACCAGCTCCTGCCGGAGTATTCTCCCGCGTCATCCTGAGGCGGTTTGCTACTGCGAAAGCACATCCATGACGGCGCGGGATAACTTCTCCGGGTCGTGGTGCGTTGAAAGCTCCCCGCCTCCCACATCACGCATCAGAATGCTCACTGCACCGTTGGCGATCGCCTCTGGTTCGATCGCGTGGGGCTCCGGCGACTCTTCAACTGCCCGCACCTGTGAATTCATCAGGAAATGCGTCACCTGAACCTTCGAGTGACGCTCGAATATCGCCAGATGATCCGCAGCACCTAGATCATCGGTCTCGCCTGCCTGCGTCGCGATGTTGCATACGAGCACCTTCGGCACTTTCGTCGCGTTGACTGCATCGCTGACCCCGGAGATCAGGAAGTTCGGCAGGATGCTCGTGTAGAGGCTTCCCGGCCCCATCACGATCAGATCCGCGTCCGCGATCGCCTCAAGCACTGCCGGGTTGGGCTGGCAATCCGGTGGCTCCACCCAGATCGTCTCGATTGACTCACCTGCGTGACCGACCGCTGACTCACCAGCTAGGTAGGTTCCCGAGGTAGTCCTCGCTGCGAGACGCATCTTCGTGCTGATCGACGAAGGCAGCACGCGACCTTTTACGATCAACAACTTCCCCGCGCTCTCTAGAGCGTGGTGGAAGTCGCCTTCTATGTCTACCAGCGCGGCGAGGAGGAGGTTCCCGAAATTATGCCCTCCCAGGTCGCTTTCCACAGAGAATCGGTACGAGAGAACCTGTTCCATCAGTGGCTCAGATTCGGAGAGCGCCACGAGGCACTGACGCGCGTCACCCGGTGGAGCGATTCCCAGTTCGTCGCGCAGCCGCCCTGAACTGCCACCGTCGTCCGCAACGGTAACGACTGCCGATAGATTATCCGTGTGCGCCTTCAGGCCGCGCAGCAGCGTCGATAATCCTGTACCACCACCGATCGCCACGATCTTCGGACCGGAACTGCGGGTCTGGTGATGGGCCAAACTCTCGATGATGCCTCGGTTGCCTTGGGTGTACCGGGCCCCGAATGCAAGCTGCTTGTACAACATGAATGTGGACACTGACGCAAGCCCAAGGCCGACAGCCGCTGTTAGCGCACCACGCATCACCGGGGGCATCGATCGCGCGAATGTCGCACGCCGCGCAACCTCCACCAACGTCTCACTGACCGAAACGGAGAGCGCGAACGCGATTCCTGTCGTCAGGATCAACAGGCCCGCCAGGCCGGTTATCAACCAGCGCTTGATACCGATCCCTGGCCTTGCGAGTAGCGACAACCACTCAAGGTTGGTTGGTTTTTCCGATGGGGGGCGGTTGTCTAGGGTCAATTGTTGCCTGCTTGGTGAGGAGGGTTACGGTGAGAGGGAATCAGTTCATCCTGGCTTCTGATTGTCCGGAGTCTAAGCCACCAACCAACAACCTGCGACTCAAGCATCGTTCTCCGAGCTTTACCTGGCGGCTCGCCTCACGCGCAGATGATACGGCACTCCGCTACGGGAATCGGTAGGTAGCAACGCTGCCAACAGCCTCTTGAAACAGAACAAATGTTCTAGTAATGTCAACGCTAACCCTGGTTGGCGCGAGGGTCTCTGTTGCAGTTCGCATGTTTGCTCATCGATCAACTCCCCGTGAAATCCGAGGTCCAACGTACCCCGGCCCTAGCCGGACGCCCGGTGATCATCGCCCATGGCGCAGGCTCACGTCGCGTGGTCCTAGACGCCTCGCCCCACGCCCTTGGAGTGCAACCTGGTATGCCGCTCTCTGAGGCCCTTAGCCAGTGCAAGGGGGCCCTGCTCGTCGAGCCTGACCCTGCCCACTACCGCGATGTCTTTGACCACGCGCTCGATGCCATAGAAGCCCTCGGGGCTGACGTGGAGGAAGAAGACCTCGGCCATGCCACAGTCCAGCTCACGGGACTAGAACTTCTGCATGGTGGTGAACAACAGTTAATCGATGACCTGATCGCCGCTATCCCACGCTTCCTCGCACCGCGTATCGGCGTAGGCTCCAGCAAGTTCGTCGCCAGCGTCGCCGCTCACCAGGCCAAGCCTGGCCGAGCCTACCGTGCGCCATCTGACCTGCAGCCGTTTCTCGACTCGCTCCCTGTGGAACTACTCCCCGTCCCCTGGCAAACCATCGCCAAGCTCCACGGCTTTGGTCTACGGAGCCTCGGCCAACTGGCCCGCATGCCCATCGGAGCCCTCCAAGCCCAGTTCGGGCGTGAGGGCAAGCTGCTTGGCGAACTGGCCAGAGGTATCGACCGCCGCCCGCTCACCCCCCGCCGACATCAAGAGACCGTGACAGCGTCGTTGGCGTTTGCCGACCCCGTAGGCACCATCGGAATAGTCCTCACCGCCGTCGAAAGCCTGCTTGCCCTCGTCTTCGCCCAGGACAGCATGCGTGGGCGTTTCGCGCGGGTCTGCACCCTGGACGGCCTCGTCTTTCGTGCCCCCGCATGGCATCGGCGCATGGTGTTCAAAGAATCGCTTGGCGATCGCACCAAAGCCTTTTCCGTAGTGCGCCACGCGCTCGAAAACACTCCACCGCCAGGGCCGCTGGAGGAACTTCGCCTCACGCTCTCCTCTATCACCGGCGAAGGTGGTCGACAGGAAAGTCTTTTCCGAGATGTACGGCGCGAAGAGAACCTCAAAGAAGCATTGCGCCAACTGCGCGCTCGTCTCGGCGGACAGCCGCCCATCTATCACGTCAGGGAGGTGGAGCCATGGTCAAGACTACCCGAGAGACGCCAAGCCCTAGTGCCCTTCTCCCCCTGAATCAACCCCAGCCCTTGCGCGTCGAAGCCCCTGATGGCTGGCCTGTCGCCGTACACGTCCCACACACCGCTCGCCACCAAATCTCATCAGCTGTCACCTCGGTAGAAGACATCTGGCGTGTCGAAGAGGAGTGGTGGCGGGACGCCCCCATCGTCCGCACGTACTTCGAGGTGCTCCTCGACACCGGGCGACGCATGACGCTGTTCTTCGACCACGCCTCAACCTCTTGGTACTGGCAGCGACATGCTTAGAGCCGCGCCGGAATACGTGGAGCTCCACTGCCACAGCAACTTCTCGTTCCAAGAGGGCGCCTCCACCATCGAAGAGCTGGTCGGTCGCGCCCAGGAGGTCGGCTACCCCGCGTTGGCCCTCACCGATCACGACAACCTCTCCGGCGCTCTCCGCTTCGCCCGCAAGGCCAAGCGCCTCGATCTCCACCCCATCATCGGAGCCGAAGTCTCCCTAGGTATTGCGCATAGGGACGCGAAGGCCGGAACCGACAAGGGCAGCACGGCAGAGGACGCCGGACGGGCGAGTGGGTCAAGGGCCTTGCCTTCGCACATAACCCTGCTCGCCGAAACCCCTGTTGGCTACCGGAACCTCAGTAACCTCCTGTCCCTCTCCGCCACCCAAAGTGACCGCCGTGAGCCCCGGCTCGACATCAACCTACTGCCCACCCACGCCGACGGCATCATCGCCCTCTCCGGCTGCGCCCACGGCCCCATCCCTCAAGCGCTCGTCGCTGGCCAATGGGACGACGCCCGTGCGCTCGCCAAGCAGTACCTGACGTGGTTCGGCGACCGCTTCTACCTGGAGATCCAGCAGAACCTCGTGCGAGGCGACACCCAACGCCTGAAGGCACTCGTCACCCTCGGCCGAGAGCTTGGCATCCCCGTCGTGGCCACCAACAACGCCCATTACCACGTCAAAGACCGCCACCGACTCCAAGACTGCCTCGTCGCCGTTCACCATCGCAAGAGCCTCGAAGAATCGCACCGAGAACGTCGAGCCAACAGCGAGTTCTACCTGAAATCACCTGCCCAGATGGCATGTCTTTTCCGCGAACTGCCAGAATCGATTGACAACACCCTCGCCATCGCCGAGCGCTGCCGGTTCGACCCTACTCATGACTTGACCTATCGCTTCCCTGAGTACGCCGCACCAGATGGCCGATCACAGATCGATCATCTGAACGCCCTCTGCCGGACGGCCGCCCTGCGCAGATACGGCGCCATCACCCCTCGGATCGACGATCGGCTGCGCGAGGAGATGCGGCGTATCGAGCGCCACAACCTCGCTGGCCTGCTCTTGATGTATGGCGAGATCATCGGCATTGCCCGCCAAGTCCAGATAGACCTCGGCCTCGTCGACCCATCGGTCCCTCTCGAAGCCTCGCCTCCCGGACGGGGTCGCGGATCGTCCGTCGCCATGCTCACCGGCTACCTGCTCGGCCTTTCCCACATCGACCCCCTCAAGTATGACCTCGGCCTCGACCGCTTCTTGCCTGAAGACCTCGTCTCGGTCCCTGACATAGACCTCGACTTCCCTCGCAACATCCGCGAAGAACTCATCAAGCGTGTGCACCAGCACTACGGGTGGGAGCACGCCGCCCTTACCGGCGCATTCCCCACCTACAAGATACGAGGAGCCATCCGCGACCTAGGTCTTGCCCTTGGCCTGCCTGAGGACCAGATCGACAAGCTCGCCAAGCAGACCGAGCACGCTGGCGCGGGCCAGATCCGCCAAGAGATGCTGGCCATGCCCGACTTCCGAGACAAAGTCGACGCCCCTGTCTGGCGAGACCTCATCGACCTCGCTGGCCAACTCGCAGGCTTCCCCCGTGGTCTCTCGCAACACCCTGGCGGCATGATCCTCTCGTCGACCCCCCTCATGGACTCCGTCCCCGTGCACCAGGCCGCCATGGATGGGCGTTATATCTGCCAGTGGGACAAGCACTCCGTAGAGGACGCACGTTTTGTGAAGATCGACTTCCTCTCCCTCGGCGCCCTCTCCCAGATGCAGGAGGCCACCGCACTCATCGGCGAGCGTACCGGCGCACTGGTCGACCTATCGCAGATCGACTTCGAGGACGAGCAGGTCTACGCCATGATGCACAGGGCCGACACCATAGGCATCTTCCAGATTGAGTCCGCCGCCCAGATGCAGACCATCACACGTATAAAGCCGCGCAACCTCGTGGACATGGCCTTCGAGGTCGCCGCCGTCCGCCCTGGGGTCGGCGCCAACGACGGCGTCAGCGAGTTCATCCGCCGCCGTACAGCAGGCACCGTCCACTACGAGCATGAATTAGAGATTCCCGCCCTCCAGCGCACCCTCGGCGTAGTCCTCTTCCAGGACCAATTCAACGAGATTGCCATCCACGTCGCTGGGTTTACGTCTACCGAGGCCGAAGAATTCCGGCGCGCCCATGGTCGGGCCGACGAGCAGGACGCGATCCTCAACTACTGGTGGCCACGGTTCCGCGATGGTGCAGCCGCCCGAGGTGCCGACGAACCCACTGCCGCGCGTATCTTCAGCAAGTTCAACGGCCACTATATGTTCCCCGAGTCCCATGCCTACGCCTTCGGCATCACCGCCTACCAGATGGCCTGGCTCAAGCACTACTACCCCCTGGAGTTCTACGTCGGCCTCTTCAACGAACAACCTATGGGCTTCTACAGCCTGGAGACCCTCAAAGAAGACGCCAAGCACCACGACGTTCGCGTGCTGAACCCCGACGTCAATCGCAGCAGTCAGCGCTCCATCATCCACGACGAATCGCTCCTCCTTGGCCTCCTCAACGTCGAGTCCGTCGGCCCCACCGTCACCGACTCCATCGTCGCGGAGCGTGACGCTCACGGCCCCTACGACTCCATCGCCAACCTCATGACCCGTACCGGCCTCCGGCAGCAAGCCCTCGACAACCTCACCGACTCCGGTGCCCTCGATTCACTCACAACCGCAAGCCCCCCTGATGTCGTGAGCACTTCGGCCGCCTCCACCGCCCATATTGCAGAGCGGCAGCCCTCCGTCCAGCGAGGACGTAGTTCTCCGTCGCCGCAGCGACGGAGGGCCCGGTGGGAGGTGGGGCTACGGTATCGGCCCATCGGGCGCCAACTTGCCATGGAATTGCCCGTTGATCAGGACATGGATGAACTCCCCGAAGAAACTGACTGGGAAATCATGGAAGGAGAGTACCGAACCATGGGCATCCACCCGCGCTCGCACCTCATGGCCTACCTGCGTGACCAGCTTCCCCAAGTCACCACCAGCGTCGACATCTGGGACAAGCCTGATGGCGCCGAGGTGCAGATCGCGGGCCTGGTCGTACGACGCCAGCACCCCCATGCCAAGGCCTACTTCCTAACGCTAGAGGACGAATTCGGCCACACCCCCACGCTCGCCTGGCCGGACACCTACAAGCGCTATCGGCAGGCCATCCGCGAGCCCGCGCTGCTCATCACCGGCACCGTCTCACATCGTGAAGGTACCATGAACGTCGTTGCGCGCCACGTCGAGCCGCTCCCCAACATCGGGCGTGCATCGCCGCGGTACAAAGATTGGGCCTAAATAGGGGGCATCACAGGGAAAGACGTGAAAAAGAAGAATCGGCTAAGCCGAAGAAACGATGGTGCCCCCGGGGAGACTCGAACTCCCGCCACCGGCTTCGGAGGCCGGTGCTCTATCCACTGAGCTACAGGGGCGCAGCCCATGAAGTATAGCGGACACCACCTGGCGAGAGGAGTTCACGATGATATCTTTCAAAACGCCAATTCTACGAAACAAAGCCAAATCAACCGAACCATTCGCTTTGTCGCATCCGCCTGCTTGGAATGGCGTAATTCATCGGCTTGGTACGGCACCAATACTGCGTGCTGATAGTACCGGTTCATCACACCTATCTGCGATACTTCCGCCGCTGCCGATCACCACTGGATGCGCAAACCGGGGGAAAGAGAACACCAATGACCCAGACCCATCAGATGGACATCGCTCCAGACTCAATCGCTCCAGACCCCAAGGTAATGACTCTACCAGTGTGCGTATCTACCTCCTACTTCTGGCAGGTTGCGACACATGGCCGAGAATAGAAGAGCCCAAGAGGATGCGATCAGGGATCAAACTATCGAGATCGCGAAGCTCTACCATGAGGAAGGCCTGTCCGCTCGGGAGATTATGCAACGACTCCCCCTGCGCCTTCGGCCCTCCAGTACCCGCACCGTCTACCGCCGACTCGCAGAAGCATCCAAGTACGTTGATGTCGTCGTCACCCCTCATGATTCGAGCCTTGCCGCGTCGCGCGTCCGCACCGACGGCGATCTAAGCGATCACCTCGCCTCCGAACTTGGCCTCGCGGACGCCATCGTTTTGGCATCAGACTCTGATGACTCCGACGACAACGCCATGCACATACGCATGGGGTGGTTGGCGGCCCGGTACGTCGCTGGGCAGATCGGTGACAACGACACCATTGGCGTGGGCTCTGGCCGCGGAGTCTGGGGGTGTGTCGACGCGCTCAGTCACTACCGACGTCTGACGAACCTCCGCGGACTAAGCGTCGTCAGCCTCGCTGGTGCGGTAGCGCGCTGGGGCCCCTCGCCAGGATGGACGCAGACGCGAATACTGATCACCTGGCACGCCTGCTCAACCTCCCGAGCACCGCCATCCGCACGACGAATCTGCCGCTAACGCTGCATCAGCTGGGCGCGGATGAGCGGCGTGCCGTCGTGGCTCAGGTCGCCCCGCAGCTTGCAGAAGACGATTGGAGCGCTGATACCGCGCCCTGGGACAAACCTCCGGGGGTCGAGATCGTAGGGCTGGGCGTCCTGGGGCCAGGAAACTGGTTGGTAGACCATCCCGAGGGAACTCCACGAGGGATCGAGGATGAACTGGCCGAGTTGAGACGAGACTATTTTGACTTTGCTTCGTTGGCCGATATCTGCTTCAACTTGATCCCCATCCGCGACACAGCGTCAGATCGGCTCCCCGTCGATGCCCTCGCCGCGTTGCTCGATCGGATCAACGAGCAGACGTTCAACGTTAACGTCAAGAAGCTCAACGCCGCCCGCGTCCGCGTCCTCATCGCTGGCGGCCCCGTGAAACGTGCCGGGGTCGTGCCCGTGCTCGGCGACCCCGCATTCCCATTCAGGCCAACATGCGTGGTCACGGACGACATCACGGCACGCGCGACGTTGGAGTACGTGCGCCGCTCTAGGCGCTAGCAGTGGCGCGAGTGCTACCCTAACTCGCGCCTTCTTCCCGTCCAGCAACGTAAGGAACCACCACCGCCGCGAGCTATCTCCCATGAGACCCAGCAACTTACCATTCAACGGCGACCTCGTGCTCGTGTTTGCGCTAGCTGTAACCGCCTGGGGTCTTGGCTGGTTGCTCAACGAAAGCGACCTCTTTTCCCCCGGTACCAGCGCCATCGCGATGTTCGCCGGTATGGCCGTCGCCTTGCTAACCGGCTGGGACTTTCCAGGAGGTCGAGTCGTCATCCGGCGCCTCCTCCCCGTCTCTATCGTCCTGCTCGGCTTTGAACTCAACCTCTCTGTCCTGGGTGGCGCGGAGATCGGCATCGCCGGCGTCGCGGCCATCGCTGCAACCGTCTTCACGAGCTTCATCGTCGCGGCCGTTGCGGCCAGATTCCTGGGCGTCTCCGCACCGAGCGGAGCTGCGTTGGGAGCAGGCGGTGCGATATGCGGCAACTCAGCCGTGCTGGCCGTGGCCCCGTCGCTCCACCTCAACCATGAAGACATCGCCGTAATCCTCGCCGCCATCAACCTGCTGGGCCTAGCCATGTTCTTCGTGGTAGTCGCCGTTTCCGACGCCCTCCAACTCGATCCCATCGCGGCAGGCATCTGGGCGGGTTCCGCGATCCACGCCGTTCCACAGGCGATCGCAGCAGGTGAGGCCATCGGCCCCGAAGGCCTTGCGGTTGCCACCGCCGTCAAGCTGTCGCGAGTGAGTCTGTTGGTCGTCGTTGTGCCCCTGTTCGGCATCCTCGGTCGCCGTCTCAATCGTGACCAAGCATCCGACGTCGGCCCTACCAACTGGAAGACAGCGCTGAAACTCCCGCTGTTCGTCCCCGGATTCGTGCTGGCGGTGGTCGTCGGCAACCTCCTGCTTCCCGACGACGCTGCTGATGGCCTTGGCTATGGAGGGCGCATATTGCTCCTACCCGTACTTGCAGCCGTCGGCCTGGCCGTCACCCGCACGACGCTCAAGCAGACCGGCGGGCGCGTGTTCCTCGTCGGGGTGCTCAGCACCGTGGCACTCGCGTCCGCCAGCCTCGCCGTCGTCATGGCCCTCTACGACTAGCCTGCGCTCGCGGCCCTCTACCAGCGTTGACAGCCCTCAACCCTTTCCCTACGCTCCTGGCCTTCTGCAGAAAGCACTGCGAGCTGGCCTGAGTCAGCGCCAACTCTCGTAGATTTCGTCCCACTTGGGGAGAACTAATGGCAGTAAAAGACCTCCGCGAATGGATAGACGAGATCGAGAAGATGGGCGAGCTCACCCGCGTCGAAGGCGCGGATCCCCACCTGGAACTCGGTGGACTCGTAGACCTCTTCCAGTGGGACATGGAAAACCCTGCGCTTCTCTTCGAGAAGATGAGAGGCTATCCCGAGAACTACAAGCTCCTCGCCAACGTCCTCACGTCCATGCCACGCATCTGCCAAAGCCTTGATCTGCCGACCGACCTCTCTCGCCATGAGTTCGTGAAGGTCTGGCGCGATCGCCTCAAGGAATTCCAGCCCATCCCACCGCGTCTCGTGGAAGATGGCCCCGTCCTGGAGAATCGCCAGGTCGGCGACCAAGTAGACGTCACCCAATTCCCCGCGCCCTTCTGGCACTCGGAAGATGGCGGCAACTACCTCGGCACCGGCAACATCGTCATCACCAAAGACCCAGACACCGGATGGGTCAACGCTGGCACCTACCGGATACAGGTTCACGACGACAAAACCCTCGGTATCATGATCTCCCCTGGCAAACACGGCAGGATCATTCGCGAGAAGTACTGGGCAAAGGGCGAAGCCTGCCCCGTAGCCATTTCGTTCGGCCACGACCCGCTCCTCCTGCTCATGGGCGGGCTTGAGATCGACTTCGGCGAGGACGAATTCGCCGTCGCTGGTGGCATCCGGCACGAAGCGCTGGATGTCATCTCCGCGCCCTACACAGGGCTCCCCGTGCCTGCCTCAGCAGAGATCGTCATCGAGGGCGAGATCCCGCCAGACCAGTTCCACGCCGAAGGCCCGTTCGGCGAATGGACCGGCTACTACGCGTCCGGCGAACGTGAGATGCCCATCATCAACGTAAAGTCGGTCGTCTGGCGCAACGACCCTATCGTGCTCGCATGCCTACCCGGCAAGCCGCCCAACGACAACACCTACTTCCGCAGCCCATTGCGAGCGGCCATGCTGTGGGATGAGCTTGAAAAGGCGGGCATCCCTGGAGTCGTCGGTGCCTGGTCTCACGAGGCGGGCGGAGGGCGGTTCTTCAACGTCATCGCGATCAAACAGATGTACCCAGGCCACGCCAAGCAAGTGGCCCACGCCACCACGGCCATCCACGCGGGCGCCTACGCTAACCGATACGTCGTCGTCGTCGACGATGACATCGACCCCACGGACACCAACGAGGTGATCTGGGCCATGTGCACCCGCACTGACGTCATTGAGGACGTCGACATCGTTAAGCGCATGTGGAGCACATCGCTCGACCCCATGGCCTATGCAGGGGAGGGCGGTGCGCGCTACTACAACAACCGCATGCTCATCGACGCCTGCAGGCCCTACGACCGATTGGCAACCTTCCCGCCGGTCGCCCGCAAGACCCAAGAGGAGGCCAAGGAGTTGCGGGATCAGTGGCCAGAGCTATTCACGGCTGATGGCAAGGTTCGCAAAGGCGTTACCAAAGTAACCAAGCACTGACGTTCGCCGCAGTTCATTGCACGTCCGCGATAATGTCCCCAGGCCCGCAACCAACGCCAAAAAACCAAGGAAGAAGTTTGTTCGCATCCCTGAAAGAGTCTGGATTCCGCCCCGTCTTCGCGAACAACGTCTTCACCTCCGTCGATATGAACGTTCGGATCGCAGTCCACGGCTGGCTGATCCTCGAGTTGTCCAATGACTCACCGTTCTGGGTGGGCATCTTCGCCCTCGTCCTTGGCACGGGTCAGCTGCTCTTCTCATCCATCGCCGGCGCCATCGTCGACCGCTTCCAGCGGCGCAACGTCCTGCTTGTCGAGGGCATCATCAGTGCGACCGTCGCCGCTGGGCTGGCGGTCGCCACCTACAACGACGTAGCGGAGCTCTGGTGGGCCATCTCCATCGCTTTCCTGACTGGCTGCCAACGTGCCGTGCGCTTCACCGCGTCCAACCGTATGGTCTACGACCTCGTTGGCCCACATCGCCTCGTCAACGGCGTCTCGCTCTGGCGTGTCTCAGCATCTCCCATGATGATCTTTGGCTCGCTGCTCATCGGCGTCATCATCGACTGGGTGGGCCTCTGGGGGGCCTTCGCCTTCATGGCCGCCAGCCTCGCCATCGGATTGCCCTTCCTCCTCCTCATCCAAGTCCACGGCAGCGTTGACTCGTCATCCACCAGTCTCTTCCGTCAAACGTTGGAAGGTGCTCAACTCGCCGTCCGCGACCCATCTCTCCGCACGCTATTCTCCGTATCCGTCGTCATGGAAACCCTCGGGTTCTCGTTCCTGGTCATGATTCCTGTCATGGCCAAAAATGTTCTTGAGACAACCGGAACGGGCTTGGGTTTCTTGCAAGCGGGCGTTGGCACCGGGATGCTTGGTGCGACCCTGCTCATGGCCGCCTACGGTGACTCCGTGTCAAAAGCGAAGATCATCGTCGTGTGCGGCACCGGCGCTGGCGTCGCACTCGTCGCCTTCGCCCTGTCTCGGTCACTCCCTCTGTCCGTCGTCCTTGCAGGCGCCGTCATGGGATTCCTGAACGCCTACGACCTCTCCCTCGGTGCCATGATGCAACTCGTATCGCCACCCCATTTGCGTGGGCGCGCCGTGAGCCTGCACAGCCTGGCTATCTCATTCACCGCACTGGGAGGATTCGTTATCGGCGCGGTCGGTGGGGTAGTTGGCGTGCCTTTGGTCATGGCCGTCAGTGGCGGAGGCATCGTCGCCAACATCGCCCTCCGCAGACGCGCGATACTGGGTCTCCAGGAACGATCCATCGAGTCTCACTCGTCGTAAGACCCCTATTCAGGCCTCGCGCATCACCGGCGGCAGCACGTCCTCGGCCAGCGCCTCAAGCGCCCGCATCGAGTCGTCGCCGGCGTAGAAGATCCGTCCCACGATGTGATCCGGCTTGGCCTCGCCCACGAACGCAGCTAACCGCTCGCCACACTCGCTCGGCGTACCCACGATACCGAGCCCGTCCGCGAGCATCGCCAGCACATCCAGCGGGATATCCGCCGCGCGCTCATATACCGGCAACTCGGGATGCCGCTCCCGCATCACCGCCGCGAACACCTTGCGCGGCTTGCCGAAGTTCGAGAACGCGTACGCCCGCATCCCCTCCAACGCTGCTTCCCTCGTCTCACCCATGTAGATCGGCACGCCCCACGCGACCGGCACGTCCCGTGAACCTGCGCCTTTTGCGATGTGCTCTCGCGCTCGGTTCACCACCGCCAGGTCGACTCCCACCATCGCATACACACCGTCCGCCGCCTCACCCGCCGCCGCCAGCATCCGAGGACTGCTCGCGTTGATGTACAACTCTGGCGTCTGATCGCTCACATGGCCAAGCTTGCTGATGGTCGTTCCGTCGAGCGTCGCGCTCTCGCCACGCAACAGCGCCCTGATCGCCATCGCCGACTCCCGCATCCCCGCCACCGTGGCCGACCTGAGTCCCACTGCCGACGTTGCCAGATCACCGCTGCCCATCATGATGCGGATGCGCCCAGGATGAAGCTCTGCCAGCGAATTCGCGTTGGCGGCCAGCACGGCCGGATGCCTCGTCACGGGGTTCGTCACCGACGGGAACAACGTCACTCTCGATGTCCGATTCGCGATCTCAGCCAGCCGCACGAACACATCGTGCCCCGAGCCTTGGTGGTCATGCACCCCCACGCCATCGATGCCCGCGTTCTCAGCCCTCAGAGCGAAATCATGGGCTCGCGAGAGCGGAACGTCGGTGTGGTCGTTTACCTCGATACGCAGTGCCACGGGGTCTCCTTGCTGACCTAGTCCTTCGATCCCGCCCATAGATCGGCGAGCCCCAGCGGGTCGTCGTTGGCCGTCGCCGCACCCTGCGCGTCAGCCACGTCACCGTCGGCTCCACCCACTCCTGTGCTCGGTGCGGCGGCCGTACCCACCAGGCGTTCCAGATCGGCGCGAGCGAACTCGATGACGCCCAGCAGGTCACGCTCGTGACGTGGGATCGTCCGCTCCACGCGAAGCAGCGCTAGCACCACGGCCTGCGCCCCTGCCGGATCGACATCTGCGATTGCCGTGCCTAGCTGCTGCAAACCCTTGCCCACGTCCATCACTACCTGGGACATGTGCGCCTCCGCAGAATCGTGCCCAAGCTCCTCCAGGAGCCCGATCGATCCCTGCGCGCGTTTTATCTCTTTCCGTTCAGCAGCCTCGATGCCCGCCAGAACCACGATTCCTGTAAGCTGCCGTAGAAGACGGCGTTGGTCTGCGCGCACCAACCGTTGCCCCAACTCCGCGTATGAAGTCATCACGCGCGCTCGCAGATCCATGTCCTTCGTCTGTTCGGCGATCTCAGCCGTAGCCGAGATCATCTCGCCCACCGCAACCGCCGCATCACGCCGTAGTGCGCCGAAGCCGAGCTCCTCCAGAGCGTCCACGACCATGCCCGCGTTCTGCTGGCTCCCCATCGCGCTGATCGTGTGGATGGCCAACACCGCCGCTTGCTGTTCGTCGGCTTGCGAGATGGCCTTACGGCCAGCGCGTAGCAGGCCATCCAGGAAGTAGTGATCCACAGTCATGTTGTGTTCAGGCGCGCCAACGCGAGCGTACGCAGCCTGCACCTGCTCCAGCGCTCCACGCATCGTCGTCAGGTCGCCCCGGTCGATGGCCCGCTCGATCAACTCGACGATCGGCAGCAACCGATCCGCATCCGGCGTGGGAACCCCTCGTCGCGCAACCCCCCGCACATATCCCTGATCCAGCCGACGTATCAGCTTGCCCACCACGAACTCCGGCTTCAGGTACGCGGCGGTCACCAGGAAATGAGGGATCAGCAGCGCCAGGGCCAGCATCGTTGCAACCAAGAGCAGCGCCGCAGCCCGAACATCGTCATTCGAAGACGCCTGCGCTTGTAGGACGATCCCTGACGTAATCACCGTCAGGTAGACCACGATCGTGGTCCAGAACACCGTGCTTCGTAGGTAGTACTCCATGATCCGATGGGAGTACTCCTGCGCCGCGAACTGGATCGCCATCAGCGACAGCGAGATGATGATCGCGAAGATCCCCGCCGTCGTCTGCACGCCAATCTCGGTGTAAAGGATGTGGATGCGCTCCACGTCGCCTTCGGGGATGCCGAAGCTGAACCCGACCGCCACCATCACCACGGCGGCCGCGATGAATACCACGACTACCCCCAGCGGTAGCCAGATGTCCCACTCGCTGGGTAGAAGCCGTCTCAGTTTTGTTCGCATGGCAGGCCCATCTTCGCACGCACGCGCGAAATTGTATCGTCGCCCCACGCGCGTCCAAACGCCGGATGCGATACAGTCACCACCGCAGGTTGGCCACCACCGCAGATTTGGCCCTAGACCCCCTGGCAACAACCCGAGAACAGGAGAAACCCACATGGCTTCCGCAAACGACAAGAGGCGCCAGCTTCGTGACGCCCTCAATGCAACCGAGATCGTCGCCGCCCCTGGCGCCGGAAACCCCATCACAGCCAGGCTGCTTGAGCTAGCCGGATTCTCCGCAGTCCACGTCTCCGGTAGCGTCGCTCACCGTATGTCTGGCTACTCAGACGCTGGCATCCTCACCATGCACGAGATGCTCGAACGCATCATCGCAATGGACGCCGTCTCCGACATCCCCCTGATCTCCGACGCTGACACCGGTTTCGGCGGTGCCGTCAACGTCGTCCGCACCGTCAAGGAGTACGAGCGGGCAGGGGCCAGCGCCATCCACATCGAAGACCAACTCACCCCCAAGCGCCCCGTCCACATGGGCGCTGCAGGCGCCTTCATCAGCACTCCCGAGATGGTCGACAAGATCCGCGCCGCCGTCGATTCCCGCACCGACCAAGATTTCCTCGTCATCGCCCGGTGTGACATCCCGGACAAGACCGAGAAGTTGGAACGCCTCCAGGCCTGCCTGGAAGCTGGTGCCGACATCGGCTGGCTCTCCTCCAGCAACGCCGAAGACACCCGCTTCTACGCAGACGCCTTCAACGGTAAACCGTCCCTCGGCGTACTCCCTCGCGGCCTCACCCTCCAGGAGTACCAAGATGCAGGCGCAAGCTGCGCTGTCATGCCCGGCTTCCTCCAGATCGCTGCACTCTCCGCTCAGCGCGCAGTGCTCGAAGAACTCAAAGCAAAAGGCACCGTCGTTGAATACCTCAAAACGCTGCCGCACGCCGAAGAGATGACCCAGTTCTACAACCAACAGGGCGCCGACGAACTCGCCCGCATCGAGACCGAATACGGCGGCAGCCACTAGGCACCCAAGCGCGCTTCTACGCGTACGCCTTCAGAACCCGGCATGGTGCGCCATGCCGGAGCGGGCATCCGTCAGTCGTCGGCTGGTTGCGCCTCTTCCACCCTTAGGATGACTCACCCTGGAGCTAGCTCCTACGCCTCTTCGCGATCGCCGCGCCAACGCTCTCGGAGAACCCCGCCGGGTCCCTAGGGCTGATCATGTAGCTGACCCCCTTGGGCCGCCTCAAGCGCACCGTCGTCTTGAACGATGTCGCAAAGATCGCCCCCCAACGCATCGGCAGAATCGCCCTCACCCCAGGCGCGGGCTCAACGCCTTCGATCGAGTCCAGCCCCACGCTGAACGAGAACGGCCCACCCAGCACGATGCGCACTCTATCGGGCCACACTTCGAACGCCCGAGGCAACACCGCCCAAAGCGCCAGCGAACCGAGCGTGGCTATCACCAGCAATCCCGCCGCAAGCCCGGCCTCTCCATCGGCCCACAAAAACGCCGCTCGCGTTAGCGGCAGCACCGGAACGATCGCGAGCACCGGCAAGAGCGCTCGGTCGTACCTTGCGCTGAACCGCTGCGGCCAATCTTGCTCTTCGCCAGACGCCATCTCGCCCCGCTACTCGTCCGTAATGTCGATCCACACACCATCCGGGTCGGCCAACTGGAATTTCCCCGTCGCGTTCGCCTCGAACAATCGCCGCCGTACATCCGACTCCGGGCTGCCGCCCAGAGGCGTCGGAGCTAGGTACGGGTTCGCCCCAGCCAGCTTCGCAGCGTCCGTCTTGAACGCCTCCATATCCTCAACCTTGAAGCCGATGTGCTCCGGCCCCGGGCGCTTGATCGCCATGCCGTCGAACACTGACATGCTCCACGGCAAGATGGCCAACGTCACCCGACCGTCCGTCAGGTGATAGCTCGCCGGATCGCCATTACCTGGCGCCTCCGCGAACCCGAACACCTCAGCGTAAAACGCAGCCATGCGCTCAGCGTGCATCGTCCGTATCGCGTACTTATTGATCGACCGTGGCTGATCCCAAACGCCCTTCGCGTAGATCTCCTTGCGATCCTCGCTCTCATCCTCCGCCAGGTCGAAATGATTGCCGTCCGGGTCGTTGGCTCAGTACGCCGCGAACGGCCGCGTGCTCGGACGCTTCACCATGTTCGAGCCCTCGAACTTCTTCATCCGCGCCTCGACCCCACCCAGATCGCTCACCAGCATCCCGCAGTGATCGAGCCCACCGATGTACCCATCGCGCCGCACCAGCAACTGCATGCCGATATTCCCATCGCCGTACGATGGCGACGCGTGCGTCGGCGAATCGCCCGCTGGCTTCATCCCGAACAACGACTCGTAGAACTTCCCCAGCATCCCGTACTGATGACTGATGATGGCGATATGGTTGATTCGTACGCTCATGCCAGCGACCTCTCCTGCGAGCCCGTCACACTACTACCGGCGAACCTCCGCCAAGATCATGTCCGCCACTGCCGCGCTCGGCGTGATCGAGCCGTCGTCCACCCCGTGCATGATCTTGATGATCGCGTCCGTGTACGGCGTCGGCACGCCAACCTCAACGCCCTTGCGTGCGACCAGCCCGTTCATGAAATCGACCTCAGAGCGTCGCCCCTTCGCCACGTCCTGCGCCATCGACGCCTTCCAGTTCGTGCGTGACGGTCGATTCGCCATCAGATCGTCGAGCTCCTCGTACACGTCGCCCTGATCGGCAGCCGCCCACTTGGTTGCAGGAGTCGCGTTGATCTCCACCACATTCAGCCCCATCGCCAAGCCCACCTTCGCGCTCTCCTTGGCTAGGTGTATCCCGATCTCCCGGCTGGCCTGGCTGTTATTCAGTTCCAGCGTCCCCATCGCCGTCGACGCTGAGATAGCGTTGCCCATCGAGTTCTGCGACAGCTTCGCCCAGCGCTCGCCCCACAGGTTGTCCGTCGCGTATGCGCCATCGATCAGGTCCAGCAGGCCAACGACCTCGTTGACCCGCGCCGACTCAGAGCCATCGTGCTCGCCCACCCGGAACACGTAATGGCCGGAATCGCGTCCCACGGCACCGCCGCGCTCCACGTGACCCGGCTCCCACAGCGCCACCTCGATGTGCGATGCGATACAGCCAACCGACCGTTCCGCACCCACGATGTCTGCGATGACCGTGTCGTTCCAGCAGTTCTGGAGTGACACGAAGAAGCCCTCAGGCTTCACGTAGCGGTTGATGAAATGGGTCGCCCACTCTGTGTCGTACGATTTCACCGAGATGAACGCGAAATCGAACTTCTCCTTGATCGCCTGAGCATCGGTCAGATGCATCGCGTTCACCGGCACCGTGAATGGCCCCTGGCTGCCCGTAACGTGCAGGCCATCGGCCCGCATCTTCTCCACGTGCTCCGGCCACATGTCGATGAACGTCACCTGCTGACCGTCCCTTGCCAAGCCGTCCTTCGCCAGAAAAGAACCTACGTAACTACCGAGCGCTCCTGCGCCCATTATTGCGATGTTGCTGCCCACGGGGTCTCCTAATTACCTACCTTCACGAACTTGGCTCAACCATATCTGAATCGCCACCGCCAACGCCAGAAACGCCAGCCCCCGTCGCCTCGGGTAGCGTCGGTGGCTTAGCCAACCAGAACAACCCTATCGACGCCGCCGCCACCACGAACGCCAACCCGAACGCCACGTCGTAGCTGCCTGTGATGTCGAACAGCACCGCCATGGATATCGGCGCGATCAATCTCGACGCCGTAAGCAGCGGCCTGAGCGTGCCCTGGATGCTCCCCTGGAACCCACGACCGTAGTAGTCAGACCACGCGATGGGTTGCAGCAGACCGAACGCACCACCCAACAACCCCCAACCGATCACGAACGTGCCTATGTTGAACGGGTAGGGCACCACCACCAGCGACAGCGTGCCCAACGCCCTGAATCCCGCCATCGTCGACAGGCATGCCCGCACTGAGAAGCGCTCTACCAGGAATCCCCAAAGGAACCGCGCTAGCGCGCTGAACAACAAGCTCGCGCTCAGCACGTAGCTAGCACTCTGGATGGACATGCCCTCGTTCACGAAGAAGATGATCTGGTGGTACGACACCGCGGCCGTCGCGAACCCCACGAAGTTCGACGCCACCACCATCAGCCACAGCGAGCGTGTGCGTGCTGCCGTCTTCAGCGTCCAGCTCTGCTCTGTCGCATATGAGCGCCTGCTTGCCCCTGGTGTGCCAGGTATCTCCACCTCCGGCGGATCGCCATCGGGCCGCAGCCCCATGTCCTCTGGCACCCGACGCATGAAGATGACCACCAGCGGTAGGTTCAGCAGCAGAATCGCCCCCGCCAGCAGCGCCCACGTGTCGCGCCAACCCACCCACGCGATTACCGACCCCATCACCGGCGCCATGATCATCCCGCCGACCATGTTCCCCGACGTCGCGATCGCCAGAGCGCGCCCGCGCATTCGCACGAACCACTTCGCGATCACCACCGGAGTCGAAAGGCGGCCCAACTCTCCCATGCCTAGCGCACCGACCGCGCCGAACAGCAACCAGTACTGCCACAGCTCCTGCACCCGTGCCATCAACAGCAACGCCACGCCTGCGACCACCGCGCCACCCGCCAGCACCGGTCGTCCGCCGTAGCGGTCCAACAACGGCCCCACGATGGGCGCCGCGAACATCCCCGCTATCCCGGCGGCCGTCACCGCCCCCGTCAACTGCGTCAGCGACCAGCCCAACTCCTCCATCATCGACGGGAAGAACAGCGTGATGATGCTGCCCGTGGTGCTGTACGTCACGAACTCCACCACGAAAAACACCGACACGATCACCCAGCCGTAGTAGAAACGGCCTTGCCGGTGCCCAGCCTGTTCGCGCTCGGGCTCCGGGGGCTCTGTCTGTGTGCGCTCTAGTGGCGGATTGTCTGGTCGTTCGCTCATTGCTCGCGCCATCCTACGCGCATAGCAGTGCTAGTATCTCGCCAATCAAGACGTCAGCTTCAGGGGGCGAACCATGGGTGAATGGCGAACGATTCAACTCGACGGCAACGACATGCGTTGTTACGTAGCTATTCCGGAGGGCGCGTCTTCCGCGCCCGCCATGGCCGTCCTCCACGGTGGCCCCGGATGGGACGACACCACCGAGAACGCCATCGACAACCTCGCAGCCCAAGGCATCGCCGCCATCGGCCCCGACCTCTTCCACCGTGGCCTGCCCGAGCGAGCCGAAGGTGGTGGCCCCCGCAGCGCCAGCATGCGCGTTGCGGACTTCGTCAATGACGTCAACGGAGCTCTCGGCTATATGGCCAGCCTCCCCGAGATCGCCTCAGATCGCATAGGCGTCATGGGCTTCTGCATGGGTGGCCAGGTCTCCTACCTGACCGCAGGCCACAACCCCGACCTCAAAGCAGCCGTCTGCTTCTACCCGGGCTTCGTCTTCAACCCCCTGGGTTCTGGCCAAGACCCTGCGCCCTTCGAATTCAGCGACAACATCAAGTGCCCCGTCCTCGTCCTCTCCGGCGCCGACGACACCAACCCCAGCCCAGAGCAAGCCGACCAGATCGACGCTGCCCTAACCCGCATCGGCACCACCCACGAAATGGTCCTCTACCCCGGCACCAGCCACGCCTTCATGAACCAAGGCACCGCCAGCTACCGCGAGCACGCCGCCACCGACGCCTGGCCCCGCGCCATCGCCTGGATCAACAAGTACGTCTAAAGCAAAGGCCGCCTCATGTTCGACGGTGTGATTGGGATCACTTCGCTGGCGTACGACGGTATGGCACCCGCCGGATAGGCGCCGAGGCGCGCGTATTCCCCGAAGGACTAGCCAATTGGCGTTCGAGTGCCGTGAACGCATCAATCAGTTCCCGTGCCTCGAACGCACGATTCCGGCGGCCTGATTTGATGGGGCTTAATATCTCTGCATCGACTAGGCGGTCAATCGCCAAGTTCGCTGCCGGAAACGAGCGCTGGATGAGTTCGGCTCCCGTGTTCACCGTCAGCACTGGAAGCGCGGGAAGAGCGTCGATGAGCAGATCTACCGCCGACCCTCGTCGGACGGCCCCCAGTCGTGATCGCCAGGTCTGCTGGATTTCGTTGACATGCGCCTCGAAATTCCTAGCGTCCGCGACCGCCTTCTGGCAGGCAGCGGCAAACAGCCCTATCCACTGGTTGATACCAGCTCGCGATTCTTCTGAATCAACATCACCCTCATAGCGCGTTCCATCCAACCGGGCGATGTAGTCCGCAGACCATGTCGCCAAAACTAACGAGACTGGAGGCAATATCCGTGGTGCGGTACCGCGACGACGCAAGATGAGATGCAGCAGGGCGCGACCGGTACGGCCATTGCCATCCACGAACGGATGGATCGTCTCGAACTGAGCGTGCGCGATCGCCGCTTGAGCCACAGGAGGCAATGAGTCGTCGTTACAGAAATTGCACAGATCTACTAAGAGATCATCAACCATCTCCGGGGGAGGTGGTACAAACGCAGCTGAGCAAGGGTTGAAGCTACTTCCGCCGATCCAGTTCTGTTCCGTGCGGAGATGGCCGCCGTATTCCTCGAACCGCGTGCCTTCAAGCAACCGGCGGTGGGTTTCCCTGATCACGTCGACGGTGATCTCTTGTCCGTCGGAGATCATCCTGATCGCCCATTCCATCGCCTCGATGTTGCCCAGCACTTCGGCCGCCGTTACGTCAGATACAACCTCGCCTGATTGTCTCTCCGCAACTGCCCGTAAAAGTCGCCGACCTCCAACTTCGAGGCCTTCTATGCGCGACGACGCGACGGCCTCGGCGCGGAGCAACAGCCGTGCTAGCGCTTCAGTGTTCGCGAGCGCCACGGCCGTTTCATTGAACCGTATCAATGCAGCCTCAGCGTCAGCGACATCTGCGGTGACATCCCCCTCGATCAGGAATCGCCGTCCGGCCAAGTGATCCGGTATGTACGCGGAATAATCGCAGGGCTTGCGATCCCGACGGGTAACCCCGCCCTCACCACTATTCCAACGCCGCCTTTCGAACCTCGCCATGTTTCATCTCTTATTAAAGAATAAATAATAACATATAATACAGCACTAATATGTTCAAGGCTAATATCACCCATGACCCCGCGACTTGAACTAGCAACCGGCGCATCCGAAACAATATCTGCTTCCTGTGTCCGCTCCCTCCCACGTGGGTGTGACAAACACCCCACGCGCCATCCCCCCCCAACCCACCACGCGCTACCTATTCCCCGGACGACCTACGTGCCAAGGCACCAGGGCCCCGACGAGAAACCTCGCGCAGGCATGGAGTCGACCTGCCCGCACAAAGACCCAACCGCCGCTTTGCCCCTAGCTGGCCGAGGGACCAGTACTAAAGTACAGGTTGGGCTAGCTCAACATTCGACCAAACGAATGACGCCTCGCCGCTTCGCCGTCCGTAACGTGGAGCCATCATCATTGGTTTGATTGGAGGACGGCATGGAGCAATGCATTCATCACTGGCGACAGGATGGCAGTCTGAGGTCTCCGTTCACCTGCGTTCGGTGTGGCGAGGCGAAATACCTGGTCGTGTCCCGTCAAGTGGTGTAAGAGCATCACCCTCGTACTGTGATCAGGCTGCTCCAACGGGGA
>JAQCEV010000043.1 GCA_027618515.1 Chloroflexota bacterium
GGGTGACGCGGTGGCCTCTGTCTTGCCAGGCCCTGCTGTCTCTTACACCACGTCCTGGGACTCTACTCAATCTATCCCATGGGCCGCACGTTTCCATCACGACGGACACAGCCTTATTCACACCCGCTGCACGCGACGTGAGGACAATCAGGGTGTTCGTTGGATCGATGAGTGGGAGCGAGCGGTGCCGCGCGATGTTGCAGTAGTGGGGTGTTCTGGCGTGGAAGCGTCATCGATCGGAAAGGGGGATTCGTGCAACTGCTATTAGGGGGAATCAACCCGCAGATCTCGGACATGATCGCGTTGGCGTTTGGCCTTCGGTGGCCAGACGCAGTGACGATGACGGCTGTGGACGGCGTGGGAACGATGGAACTGATCGCCGAGCAGCACCCGGACGTAATCATCCTGGATCCGCATTTCGCGGACATGTCCATGGTGTCGGCTATCCAGCAGGCGCGCCAGTTGTCTGATGCGCCTCTCTTGGTCGTGGCCCGGGAAGGGGACGAGCTTGAAGCGGTTAAGGCTCTCGAACTGGGCGCCGACGACTACATCCGTGCTCCCAATAACTACGTTGAGTTGGTCGCGCGGGTCGTAGCGCTGATGCGCCGCATCAACGGCATCGAATCCGGCAGCCAAGCGCCCCTCGTTGCGGGCAGGCTCATGGTCAACCCTGCGACGTATGAGGTATTCCTGGATAACCGGCTGCTTGAGTTGACGTCGACCGAGTTCCGCTTGCTTCAACTACTGATGTCGCACCGTGGGGCGGTGGTGACCTACGGGTTGGCCGAGCAGGTCATATGGAATGGCAACGCGAATGCCTCGGAGCTCGTGAAGAAATGCATCATGCGTTTGCGTCGTAAGTTGGGGGATAGCTCTGATCGACCGACGTGGATAATGAACGTGCATGGGGTTGGATATCGGTTCATCGGGGCTGCACGAGCGGAGGAAGAAGCCGCGAGGTTCAGTCGGACGGGGTCTTAGGCGCCCGTCGCGCGGGCGCTAGTACGCCTGGTCGTCGGTTGTGAGGTCGGCGCTCGCTGACACGAGTTGTTGCTGGACGAGGCCCCTTGCAAAGCACCCGAGGAGGGCGAGTCGCAGCGCGGACACAAGGGATGTTTGGCGCGTGACGCATGACCCGATTCCGGCTTGCGTGGTCAGGTGCGCGTAGAACGTTCCGAGTTTGTCGCTACCTGACAGGACTCGAAAGCCAGCGCCGGTGGCCAAAGAAACCAACCGTTGGTCTTCACTCTGGTTCATCTCGTACCTCTCGGACTCATCTGGTCGTGTATCGGACGTGCAATCGTAGTCATCTCGCAGGAGACCGCGCGGAGTGGTCGATGGCAGCGACTAAACAGGAGCAGTTCGGTGACATTTTGGGTGGAGTTGTGTCGCTAGATTTGCGATCCGACTGGAATTTATGGCAGAAATCGCGATTTCAGGGGTGGGCTCGCGCAGGGGGCTCTAACGTACGAAATCTAGCGTGTGCAATCGGGAGGCCCTGAAACCCGGAAGTGGATGCTTAGAAGCAGTTGAAAGTCAGTGTTCCGCTAGCCTGGGTTGAGTTGAACGCGGCGGTGCGCTGGCCCAGACGGCCTGCGCACCGCTTTGGCGTTCGCGAACTATCGTGTGGGGATAGTGAAGGTTCCGTCGCCACCGCGCTGGCCGCGGACTCGGCCGCCCGCGCCGCCGCCGAATCCCCCGAAGCCGCCGAGGGTGCCCGTGGTGATGGTGACGGGCGTGTACGTACCCGCGTCGTCACGCTGGCCGATGACGGTGATCTCGCTGTCGATCGCTAGCTGGTCGGTGAGGTCGGCGAAGGGGATGGTGAGTTGTATGGGGGTGTCGTTGGCGACGGTGATGTTGACTGAGCCGTCGGCGGATTCAAGGACGAGGGCTCCTGCCGTGTAGCTTGTGATGGTTCCCGGGACAGAGTTGAACTCGCTGCCGTCGGCTGTGGTGCCACCAGTTCCGCCTGCGCTGCTGAATCCGCCGCCTCCACCGCCGAAGCCGCGGCCAAATCCGCCGATGGTTATGGTGGTGACGCTGATGGTGCCGTCCGCAGCGCGCTGCAGGAGAGCGACAATCTCAGTACCGGGGATGAGTACGTCAGTGTCGCCTGCGGTCTCGGAGAGACGGACGGGGGTTTCTGGGGGGACGATCACTTCGGTGTCAGCGCCGGTGTCGGTGGAGGTGATGACAAGGCCGACGAGGGAGATGCTTGCGAGGGTGCCGCTGATGGGCTCGATGTTGCCGCCGATACGCCCACCCTGGGGGCGTGTGCCGTCGCCGAATAGGTTGCCACTGGGTGTGACGGTGCCGTCAACGATGGACTCGCCGCTTAGGTCTCCGCCATTGTTGTCGGCAGTGGGCGTTGGGGTTGGTAGGTCGGCCGCGATTCCGGTGTCTGACGTGTCGCTGCCGCTGAATGCGTAGAGCACTCCACCGATCCCGCCTCCAAGTACGACTACCACCAATAGCAAGAGACTGAACGCTTTCGTGGACATTTCCGGATACCTCGCGATTTGGACTGTGTGTTGATGCGAACGTGGGCGCGTGTGGTGGTCAGGGGCGTTGGCTAGTCATGGCGGAGGGCCTCGATGGGGTGCAGACGCGATGCGCGGGCTGCGGGGTAGATGCCAAAGAAGAGGCCGATGACTGCGGATACGCCAAGGGCGAGCAGGGCGATATCTGTGCTGAAGACGGTTTCGACGTCCTGACCAGCGATGTTGCGTCCGTTGGAGAGCCGTACGAGGACCGCGCCGATGGCCACGCCTAGGCCACCACCGGCAATGCTCAATAGCAGAGCTTCTAGGACGAACTGATAGAGGATGTCTACGCGCTTCGCGCCAAGAGCCTTGCGGATGCCGATCTCGCGGGTTCGCTCGGTGACGGAGACGAGCATGATGTTCATGATCCCTATGCCGCCGACGAGAAGGGATATGCCTGCGATGGCGCCAAGGAAGAGGGCGAACGTCTCGTTGGTTTCGTTGAGCGTGTCGAGGGTTTCTTGCTGGTTGGTTATGAGGAAGTCGTCCTCGTCGGTGACCTCGTGGCGTAGGCGTAGGAGGGTGGTGATCTCGGCCTCGGCAGCATCGACAGTTCCGCCGCTGGTGGCTTTCACGTTGATGGTTTGGACGTTGATGCTGCCATCGGCTGTGCGGTTGCTCGTTAGCCGGTTGGCGGCGGTGGTGATGGGGACTAGGACGCGGTTGTCCTCGCCTGCACCTTTGCTGTCCATGACGCCGATGACGGTGAATACCTTCTGGTTGATGCGGATGGTTTGGCCAACGGGGTCGCGACTGCCGTAGAGGGTCTCGGATATCTGGGAGCCAAGGACCGCGACGCGCGAGCCGTTGAGGACGTGGGCGGGCGTGATGGCCTGGCCGAGGTCGATGGTGAAGTTGCGCACGGGGAAGTAGTCACTGGTGACGCCAAGGATGGATGCGAAGGTGTCTGCATCAGCGGCGACGATCTGGCCGTTGGTCTGGATCTCTGGAGCGACGGCTGCGACAGACGGTGCGAAGACTGGGTCAAGGAGGGCCACAGCGTCGTCGATGGTGAGGTCGTCGCTGTCTCCACCGCCGCCGAAGATCGAGCCACCCGTGGAAGTAGGCCTGACGAACAGGAGGTCAGAGCCGAGGGATTCGATCCGTTCGGTGATGGTGTTCTGGCTACCACGTCCGATGGCCATGAGGGATATGACGGCGGCGACGCCGATGATCATGCCGAGCAGCGTGAGGCCCGTGCGCAGCTTGTTGGAGCCGATGGAGAACCATGCGGTGCGTAGGAGGGCGAGGATGCTCATGCGGATACCCCCTCGCTGGGTACTGCGATACGTGGGTTCTCGATGCGTACGTCCGAAACGACGAGGCCGTCTTTGATGGTTATGGCACGTTGGGTGTGCTCGGCGATGTCGGGCTCGTGGGTGACGATGATGACGGTGCGGCCTTGCTCACGGTTCAGCCGTTGGAGCATGGCCATGATCTCGATACTGGAGTGGCTGTCGAGGTTGCCGGTGGGCTCATCGGCGAGGAGCAGCACGGGATCTTTGACCAGCGCACGGGCGATGCCGACACGCTGTTGCTGTCCGCCGGATAGCTCTGCTGGCTTGTGGCCTTCGCGGTCTGATAGGCCAACGGCCGCGAGGGCTGCGCGAGCCTGGGGCTTGGTGGAGCCTCTTCTTCCGTAGAGCAGCGCAAGTTCGACGTTGTCCAAGGCGGTTAAACGTGGGAGTAGGTTGTAGGTCTGGAAGACGAACCCGATGCGCTCGTTGCGGGTTTTGGCCAGGCGGTTGTCGCCCCAGGTGCCGACCTCGTCACCTTCGATGCGGTAGGAGCCGCTGGTGGGGACATCCAGGCAGCCGAGGATGTTCATGAGTGTGGACTTGCCAGAGCCAGAAGGGCCCATGATGGCGACCATCTCACCTTGGTCGATATTGAGGGTCACGCCGTTGAGGGCGAAGACCTCGATCTCCCCGACGCGGTAGACCTTCTTGACGTTTTCTAGTTCGATGAGGGACATGGTTAGTTCCGTCCGCCGTTGCCGCCAGTGCCTTGACCGCCGCGCCCGCCGCCGAAGCCTCCGCCACCTTGGAGTTGCCTGAAGACCTGTCCGGCGTTGGCGCCTCCGAAGGTGAGCGCGCCGGATTCAGTGGAGGTGGCGCTGGGTGCGGGCATGACGACTTCCTCACCCTCGGTGAGCCCGGCGGTGACGATGACCCAGAAGTCGTCGCTGGAGCCGAGTTCGACGGGTCGCTCGACGACGTCTCCGCCTTCGGAGACGCGGACGAACGGAGCGAGGAAACTGCCCTGGATCGCGGAGGTGGGCACGCGCAGCACATCAAGCTGTTGACTGATGACGACGCTGGCTGTGGCGGAGAGGCCTTCGCGGAGCTCAAGACCCTCTGGGACTTCCACGGTGATGCTCACCGGGAAAGTCACGACGCCCTGGTTGTTGGTGGGTGAGCCGATCTCGGTCACCGTGCCCCGGAGGGTCTGGTCAGGGAGGGCCGTGAGGGAGACCGCCGCGAGGACGCCTTCGCTGATGGATAGCACGTCGATCTCGTCGACGGTGCCCGCAATCTCCACGACGGATGGGTCGGTGATGGTGATGGAGCCGGATTGCCCACCAGACGCGGGGTCACCTTCGACCATGTCAACCTGGGTGACGATGCCAGCGATAGGGGCGAGTAGGGTCGTGCCGCTGAGCCCTTCTTTGGCGTCGGCCAACTCGTTCTCGGCAGCGGCGACTTTCTGGCGGAGGACTTCAATGTCCTTGTCGTCTGCTGCTGCGAGGAGGTCGGCCAGGGACTGCTTCGCTGCGTCGAGGTCGGCTTGAGCGACGACAACTGAAGCGCGGGCGACGCGGATCAGGTTGGAGTCAGCCCCTGCGATCAGGGCGTCTAGCGTCTGCTGCGCGCTTGCGAGGGTGTCGCTGGCCTTTGTGACAGGCGCGGTTGCAGAGGCTATCGCCTTGCTGGCGTTGAGTTCGGTAGTGGCTAGCGCGGTGCGCTTGGCCTCTAGCGTGTCCCAGGCGGCGTCAAGCTCGGCGCTGACGCATGATCCCTGGAGCGGGACGGAGCTTCCGCAGTCGCCGATGATGGCGCCGGGGAAGAAGCTGCGATAAGTGAAGATGGTTGTCTCGTTCCAGGCGGTGGAGGGATCGTTTGCAGGGGTTGCTCCGAGTAGGTAGAAGTTGACATCGCTCTGCTCCGAGGGGAACAGGACGGTCAAGTCTGCGCCCATGCCCGCGAGGACAGTAGAGGGTGCGAGAGCGGGGTCAATCGCAGAGGCGAGCGTGCCAAGCCATTTGCTGAAAGTGGCAACATAGTCGGCTGATGCATCTGCCTCTGCGGTTTGGGCAGTGGTGAGTTTGGTGTCCCCGTCGTTGATCGCGAGGGCGAGGGTTGCTTGGGCGTTGGCCAGTTCGACCTGCGCGTCTGTCACGTCGGTTGTCGCCTGGGTGACGTCGATCAACGCGGCCAGGTCGTCCTGGGCGTTCTCAAGGCTCAACTCAGCTTTCGCGATGGTGTTCTCGGCTTTGGCGATCGCTTGGGCATCGGCGCCGGCGAGGGCACCGGTGAGTTTTTCGTTCGCGTCTCGAAGGCTGACCTCCGCGTTGGCGACGGTGAGTTGCTTGGCCGAGATCGATGTGGCATCGAGGACGGCGAGAGGCTGGCCTTCGGCCACGGTGTCGCCTTCCGCAACGAGGACTTCGCCGACGGTGCCATTCCGGTCGAAGGCGGCAGTCTCCACGTTGGGGAAGCTGAGGGAGCCGTCGGTGGAAACGACGCTGATGAGGTCGCCGATCTGCGCGGGGACGAGTTGCTCGTCTTCAGCAACGGCGGCGGCGCCTTCACTGTCGATGTTGCCGAATGCGACGTACGCGCCTGAGCCTGCGCCAATGGCGACGATCGCTAGCACCAGCGCTTGCCAGACGAATAGCGGACCTAACTTTGCTGTGAAAACGCCCATCCCTAACCTCATCGTCCCTGTGTTGTTCTAGTTGTTGAGGGGCAGCGTGAAACTGAAGGTGCTGCCCTCGCCGGGGTTGCTACTGACACTGATGGTGCCGCCGTCGGCCTCCACCAGTTGTTTAGCGATCGTGAGCCCGAGCCCTGCGCCGCCGGTCGCCCGAGCGCGGGAGGGATCGAGGCGGTGGAAGCGGTCAAAAATACGAACTAGTTCCTCTTGGGGTATGCCCAGGCCGGTGTCGGTGATGCTGACCAGAGCGTTAGAGCCCGCTGTTTGAACCGTGACGGCGACCGTGCCGCGCTCCGGTGTGTGCCGGATGGCGTTCTCCAGGAGATTGCCTATGACCTGGCCGATGCGCTCTTTGTCGATGGTGCTGGTGGGCATGCTGTTGGGGCCCGCGAACGAGAGGGTGATCTGCTTGGCCTCCGCGCGAGGCCTGAAGGCCTCCGTGGACGAGTGGGCGACGTCGACGAGCGACGCGTGTTGAGGGTCGAGAGGCAGCGCGCCGGCTTCAGCGAGCGCGAGCAGGCGTAGATCCTCGATGAGGTGTGCGAGGTGGAGCACCTGCTGGTGGAGCGTGTCGATGGTGGACTCGTCGGCGTCGACGACCCCATCGCGGATGGCTTCTACGTAGCCTTGGATGTTGGCGAGTGGCGTACGCAATTCGTGTGCGACGTCGGCCATGAGGACGCGGCGTTGTGCTTCGGCCTGCTCCAGGCCCTCGGCCATGGCGTTGAACGTGTGGGCCATCTCGCCGATCTCGTCGTCACGCGTGACGTTGACTCGTTGCGCCAGGTCACCAGCACCGAGGCGCTCGGCGGCGTACTGCAACGAGCGCAACGGCGAGAGCGTGCGACGTGAGACGAACATGCTTATGGCGACGGCGACGACACCTGCGCCGAGGCCGGTCCATAGGAGGAACGAGTCGACGTTAGCGATGATGGCGGTGGCCTGGGGCTCGGGCCGGACGAAGGCGTCTGGGCCTGCTTGAGTGAAAGCGATAGATCCTAGGGACGTGTCCCCTTCGTCGAGGGGAATAAACCCAAAGCCTCCCCTGGGGCGGGGGTCCTGAATACGGTCAATCTTGCGGAACTGCCCACCCCCGTCGCGGGCTTGGAAACGCTCGCCGAAGATGGCGTATTCGGGCGCGACCTGAGTTTCGCTGATGACAAAACCGGTCTCGTCGGCTACGGCGATGCGCAGGCCATAGAGGGAACCGGCCTGTTCGATGATCTGCGCAAGCTGGGGGCCACGACGACCGCTAGCGAGGAGTTGGGTGATCATGGTTTCGAGCCGTTCTTCTCGAACGGAGACGACTTCATCTTCGTAGCGCTCTATCTCGTTGGCGGCGGCGGAGCGGGCGTAGACGCCTACGCTGCCGAGGGCCAGCACGAGAACGGCGGCGAATCCGACCATGAGCCTGAATTGGAGGGAAGCTGCGAACTTACGCATCGCCAAACCTGTACCCGGCGCCGTACACCGTTTGGATGTACTTCGGGTGAGTTACTCGGCCTTCCAATTTGCGTCGCAGGTTGGACACATGGGTGTCCACCGTGCGGTCGAATCCTTCGAAGTCGTCTCCGAAAACGCGGGAGATGAGATGCTCTCTGCTGAAGATGCGACCGGGCTCTGCCATGAGGACGCGCAGGATGCGGACCTCGGTTGGCGTGAGCTTGATGCGTTGGCCATCGACTTCTGCGACGTGCTTGGTGACGTCGACGGTGACGCCGTCGATGGCGAAGACCTTGGGGCCTGCGTCTTCCTGGAGACGTACGGCGCGCCGGAGCACGGCACGGACGCGTGCAGCGAGCTCACGTGGACTGAAGGGCTTGGTCATGTAATCGTCGGCGCCAACGTCCAGGCCCGTGAGCCGGTCCTCCTCTTCGACGCGAGCGGTGAGCATGATGACGGCGATGTCCGATTCGGCGCGTAGGGCGCGGCAGACGGCGATGCCGTCCATCTTGGGGAGCATGAGATCAAGGACGACCAGATCCGGCTTGCGCTCGCGAGCGATGCGCAAGCCCTCTTCGCCGTCGGCGGCGGTGAGGACGCGATGGCCGTCGCGCTTGAGGTAACGCGAGACGAAGTCGGTGGTGGTGGGGTCGTCTTCGACGATGAGTACGGTGCTTGGCATGATGTTCACGTTCGTGCTCTGTTTGGGAGAGCACGTGTCCTTTATAGGGGAACATTGTCAAGGAAGTTTGAAGGTGGCGACGAGTGGAAGGTGTGCGCTGTTACACCGTTCGGCCGCCAAGGGCATCTCGCCAGCGAATCAGTTGGAGGCGATTTGTATGGCATACATCGGTCCGACGAGAGAGTCGCCGATCTTCGCGATCATTTATGAGACGAAGTAGTCAGCTTTCTTTGGGAGGCAATTGGAGCGGACGTTGGGCGGTTAGGCGGCTGTCATTTCTTTCGGGGCTGGCTCGTCGGTGGGTTGTCCGAGGCGAACGAGCTCCGCGACGACTGCGCGCAGGTATTCGGGCTCTAGTAGGTCGCCGGGCTCTACGAACCGGATGTGGTTGGGGCCTACCTGGACGACACCACGGACGAAACCGAGGTTTTTCAGGCTGATGGCGGCTTGGGCGATGCCTGCGTCAGAAACGGGGCCAAGTAGCGCTTCGAGGGACTCAGGGTCGATGGAGTCGGCATCCTCGCCTTGATGGCGGGTGGGCCCGGCGATCTCAAGGTCGTGGTCGACCGTAATGACGGTGTACGCCTTGTCGGTGACGACGCCCTCTGCCCAATCCTGGGAGACGTCTGCGATGCGGATGACCTTGGCCTCAACGTGGAGCGCACCAGCGTCGATGTCTGCGACGGCAGCGATGCCGTAGCCGCGGTTGATGAGACTGCGTCGGCGAAGGCCGGTGTAGAGCAGCCAGCCGATGGCGAGTGCTGCTCCAGCTGCGGTGAGTATCTGTACTGCTGCGATGGCGCTCATGGTCTCTGTCCTCGTTGTGCCGTGCGATTCCGGGTAAAAAGAAAGGCCCCCTCTACTGGAGAGGGGGCCTCAAAAACTTCCGTGTTGTGGGCGGTGTGCTAGCTGGTTTGTAACACGCGCGCCGAAACGGAAGGCCTGGAGGCCTCCTCGCAACAACAACAACACATCTGTGCGCGCGTATTCATACTGAAATTCATACTAGGTAGGGAATAGGGGGTTGTCAACCGGAGGGCATTCTCTGCGCGGCAACCGGCATTCACCGAGGCTCTACCGATTCGGTTGGAAGTCTCAACCTGCGTGTTACCGGCCCGCAACCATTGTTCCCCGTTTGTTCCCTAACCTACTAAGTGCTTGACGATACCCCCCACCTGCCGCATCGGCGGCCGTGGAATCCCAAGGTTGAGCTTACGGAGAGAAGAGGCTTGTATGAAATTGCTTCTCGGCTGTGCAGACCCGCGTATTCGCAACATGGCCTCCCTGGCGTTCGGCCTTCGTTGGCCTGATGCAACGACCTTAACCGCACAAGACGGAGTGCGGACGATGGCGTTGATCGCGAAGGAGAAGCCGGATGTGATCATTTTGGATCCGCATTTTGCCGATATGTCGACGGCGACTGCGATCAAGCAGGCGCGACAACTGTCGGATGTCCCGATGATGGTTGTGGCTCGCGAGTGGAATGAGCGTGAAGCCGTTGAGGCTCTTGAGTTGGGCGCCGACGACTACATCTGTGCTCCCAACCATTACGTCGAGTTGGTCGCGCGGATCGTGGCATTGTTACGCCGCGTCAATGCCGTGGACTTCGGCATCACCCTGCCCCCTCTCGTTTCGGGTGGGCTTCAGGTCAACCCGGCAACGTTTGAAGCGTTCCTAGATGAAGAAAAACTTCAGCTGACCACCACTGAGTTCCGCTTGCTGCAGTTGCTGATGTCGCACCATGGGTCAGTGGTGACTTATGAATTGGCAGAGCGCATGATTTGGAATGGCAACGCATCGGCGGCGGAGCTAGTGACGAAATACATCATGCGGTTGCGCCGGAAGTTGGGTGATATCGGGGAGCGGTCGTCGTGGTTCTTGAACGTGTATGGAATCGGATATCGCTTCACCGGGGCGGTCGGTGCGAACACTCAAGAGTCCAGATTCAGCCTCGCCGGTTTGTAGCCGGTGCGGTGGGTAATCGTGGGTCGGCTAGTCGATAGATGCAAAGAAGGGGAGGCCAGTTGGCCTCCCCTTCTTGCGTTCAGCGCTTAGTTCAGCGCGTTTTGGGTGATGCTGCTAGACCGGTAGCGTGCCAAGGTCAGGTTCGACAGCGAAGGCGTTGAGGGTGCCAGCGATCATGGAGTAGTAACCAGCGGTGGCGGTGAGGTCGACGGTTGCCTTGTCGCCAAAACGGTCGTTGGCTGCCTTGAACGTGGCGTCGGAGACGCGGTGCTTATTGAGCAGTTCGGACACGTAGTTGAAGACGATGGTCTCGTCGGGCGTGAGACCTGCGGGCGCTTGGCGGTCGCGGATTGCGGCGATGGCTTCGGGACGGGTGCCGGCTTCGCCCTCGGCGATGCGTTGGTGGGCGGTCCACTCGTACTGGCAGTCCCAGAAGCGTGCGGTGGTGAGGATGGCGACCTCGCGCAAGTCATCGGGGAGGGTGGTCTCGAAGCGGATGTAGGCACCGGTGTGGGCGATGCGCTGGGCGACATCGGGGCTGTGGAGGAGCATGGCGAAGGGGCCACGGACGGCTCCGCGACTGCCCGCGATCTCGTCGAAGATGTGCTGTTGGTCCGCTGGCAGGTTTTCGCGTTCGATCTGCGAAAGCCGGGCCGTTGCCTTGGGTAGTTCTGCCATGCTTTGCTCCTAGGTGTGGTCGGAATGTGCGCGTGAGTCTAGCATTCGCGTGCCTATAATGGCGCGACTTTCTGGAGGCCACATGGACTTCGAGTACGTTTACTCAGCGGAACAGGATAGTTTTCGGCGCGAGGCGCGAGAGTTCTTTGACGCTCGCGTGCCTACGGATCGCCGTGGACCGGTAGATCCCGAGTCGCTGGACGATGACACGTTCGCGTACTTCCGCGAGGTGCATAGGGAGATGGGCGCGCGAGGCTGGCTGTACCCGACGTACCCCAAGGAGTACGGCGGCGGTGGGATGACGGCGGATCACGAAATGGTCATCGAAGAGGAGATGGCACGCCGACAGATCCCGAAGCATTTCTCCAATGGTTTGGTGTTGCCGTCGATCTTGGTTTGGGGTACAGAGGAGCAGAAGAAGCGATTCTTGATCCCGCTGCTGACGGGCGAGGAGACGTGCTACCAGACGTTCAGCGAGGCCCACGCGGGGTCTGACCTAGCGGCGATCAGCAGCACTGCGGTGCGCGATGGCGACGACTGGGTGATCAACGGACACAAGCTGTTCATCACGGGCATCCGTGAGCCTGATCTGATGTACGGGCCGTTCGTGACCCAGCCGGATGGCGCTCGGCACCACAACATGGGTTACTTCCTGATCCCGTACCCGACACCTGGTGTGACACTGACGCGGATGACGCTCATGAATGGGCCGGGGCAATTGTTCATCAACTTCGACAACGTGCGGGTGCCTGCGGGTAACCTGCTGGGCGGCGATGACGAAGGCTGGCAGGTGGCGGCGACGACACTGGAGCAGGAGCACGGCGGCCGTGGGGCGGCGTTCTCGCCGGACGAGGACACGCAGGAGCTGCTCGCGTACGTGCGCGATACGAAGCGCAACGGCGTGGCGATCGGCGTTGACCCGACGGTGCGGCTGAACGCGGTGGACAACTACATCGAGAGTCAGATCCACCGGTTGCTGGAGACCCGCAACTTCTGGATGTACGTGACGAAGCGGGAGATGACGTATCACGGGGCGCAGAGTGCGCTGTGGCGCAAAGAGTTCAAGGTGCGCAACGCGATCCGCGAGGCGACGATCATGGGGCCGTACGCTTTGCTGGATCACACGGACGATGCGCCGGTGGCCGGTGGCTCGCCGGAGGTGCGACAGCGTCGGAACGTGGCGTGGACGCATCCGGGTGGTACGCCAGAGATCATGCGGTTGATCATCGCGCGGCGGCTGGGGATCAGTCGGACACGCGAGCGCGCTGCGCCGACACCTTCGACGGCAACGAGCCACACGGGCTAGGGGCATCTATGGATCTGGCATTGAACGAGACGCAGCTGATGCTGCAAAGCATGGCTCGCGAGTTCCTGGCGAACGAGGTGCCGAAGACGTCTGTGCGTGCGATCGACGAGAGCGCGACGGGGTTTTCGGCTGAGTTGTGGCGGAAGATCGCCGATCTTGGCTGGTCGGGGATGGCTGTGCCTGAGGAGTACGGTGGAACGGGGAATTCGCTGACTGATCTAGGGTCTGTGTTCGAGGCGATGGGCGAGGTAGCGTGCCCTAGCCCTCTGTTGGCGCAGGTTCTTGCTGCTCACCTGGTGCTAGGGGTTGCGACGCTGGATCAGCGTGCGACGCTGCTTCCCGTGATCGCGATGGCAGAGCGTCTGTTTGCCGTGGCAATCACCGAGCCGGAGTACGGCTGGGGCGCGGGCGCGGTGCAGATGCGAGGCGTGATAGACGGCGATCAGGTGACGATGAGCGGTACGAAGATGTTCGTGCCATACGCCGAGGTCACCGATGACTTGCTGGTGTTGGTTCGCACGGGCGACGGGGCAACGCCTGAGCAGGGGCTGACGCTCGTGAAGGTTGAACGTGACGCGGCTGGGATAGACGTACGTCGCCACCAGGGCTGGTTCGGCGAGCCTGTGTGCCAGGTGACGTTCGCGGACGCGCGAGCCGACGTGATCGGCGTGCCTGGCGAGGCGTGGCCTGGGGTCGAGGCGGCGCTGGATAAGACGGTTGTGTTGCTGTCGGCGTTCATGCTGGGCGGCACGCAGGCGGCACTTGATATGTCGGTCGAGTACAGCAAGACACGGATGGCGTTCGGCCAACCGATAGGCACGTTCCAGCGCGTGCAGGATCTGATCATCAAGGCGCTGAATGACGCGGACGCGATCCGCTGGACGACGTATGAGGCGCTCTGGAAGCTGGACGAAGGACGCGAAGACGGGCCGCTGGCGGCGTCGATGGCGAAGGCTGTGGCGTCCGAGGGATAGATTGGTAGATCGTGTTCCGTTGTGGCAGGGTCGGGGCTCGCACCAATGCCTCCACTGCGCAGGTAACAGTAATCATCAGCGCGCATGAGCCCTTTGACGTGCATGCAAGCACTCAATCTCAACGCCGGATTTCCTGGGGGTGGGCTCCAAGTGGCTGTAGGGCGCTAGGTGATCGGAGGCCGGACGTTGTCCCAGGGGTGCGCCTGCTCGAAGGCGGCGGACGCACGGATCACGGTGACCTCATCGCCGATCTGACCGACGATGTGGAGGCCGACGGGCAGGCCAGCGTCGGTGAATCCACAGGGAATGCTGGCGGCTGGATTGCCCGTCATGTTGAACGGATAGCTGAAGGGCGTGAAATCCCACAGAGGGTCGGCGAGTGGTCGCCCGTCGATGGTCTGTGGGAACTCGCCGATGGGGAACGCCGGAACCGCTAGCGATGGGGTGAGCAGCAGGTCGTAGTTGGCCATGAGATCGCGGACCACGCCACGGTGTCGTTCCAATTCGCGGAGCGCGAGGGTTAGCTTGAGGGCAGGCCAGCTGGAGGCGTTTTCCAACTGCTCGCGCAGTACGGGATCGAGGTCGTCGCGGTTGGTTTGCAGGAGGTGACCGTAGTTGGCGACAAGGTCAGTTTCCCAGACGGTGCGGAAAGTCTCGAGTATGAGTGGGCCACCAAGGTTGAGTTGGGGTTGCTCGACGGTGGCGCCCAGGCCAGCGAAGGCCAGCGCGGCCTGCTCGGCGATGCGCCGTACCTCCGGGTCAACGGCGGCGTAGCCGAGGTCGGGGCTCCACGCGATGCGCAGTCCGCGAACGTCGGGGACGCAGGCCGCGAGGAAGTCTGGCGCGGGCGTGGTTATCGCCGTTGGGTCTCGCGGGTCTGGTCCCGCCATGATTTCGAAAAGCAGGCATGCGTCGCGGACCGTTCGGGCCATGGGGCCGTTCTGGGAGAACGGTCGCCAACCCCCAGCGCCGTCGTAGGGTGCGGGGACGCGCCCCTGACTGGGCTTGATGCCGTATACACCACAGAACCCGGCTGGGATGCGGATGGAGCCGCCGCCGTCGCTGCCGGTGGCGACGGGGCAGAGATCGGCGATCAGCGCTGCTACTGCGCCGCCGGAGGAGCCGCCGGTCGTTCGTGAGAGGTCCCACGGATTGCGGCAGGGCTCACCGATGAGGTTTTCAGTTGAGCCACGATGGCCGAACTCGGGTGTGTTGGTCTTGCCCAGAAAGACAGCGCCAGATGCGCGGACGCGTTCGGAGACGATGTCGTCGGCGTCGGGAATCCAGTGCTCGTACGCTTTGGAGCCCCGCGTCGTGCGGAGCCCTTTGGTGATTGCGAGGTCCTTGATGGAGATGGGCAGTCCATGCAACGGCCCACGTCGCTCGCCCTTGGCGATGGCTGAGTCAGCCTGCCGCGCCTGGGCTAGCGCGGCCTCGTGAGCGACGGTCACGTAGGCGTTGATCTTAGGGTTTACCTCGGCTATGCGGTCGAGGAAGGCCTGGGTGAGCTCCACAGAGGAGACTCGCCGCTGATCGAGCATCTCGCTGAGCTGCCAAGCGGGTTGGTTGGTGAGTGAGGAGTCGCTGGCCATGGATCGCCTCCGTGAGCGGTTGCTGGTGCGAATGGTAGACGCGCAGGGTGCGCTGCGGGCATAGAATGCGCGCGGTTTGCCAGTCGTCCTGAGGAGAAGTTGTTTGTTCGGTGGCGCTGTGAGTGACATGCGGGCGCTGGGTGTGCACCGGAGCGCGAGTCTCCAGGTGATCTTCGGGTCGTCCGTGATGATGATCATGGGGGCGAGCCTGGTGTACCCCGTGCTGCCGGTGATCGGGGAGGCGTTCGATATCGGCGAGGGCAGCATCGGCCTGGTGCTGACGGCGTTTACGGTTCCTGCGATCTTCCTGTCGCCGGTGGGCGGCATGCTCATCGATCTACGTGGCCGCAAGCAGGTGCTGGTGACGAGCTTGCTGCTGTACGGTGTGGCTGGACTAGCGATAGTGTTCGTGGATACGTTGCCGCTGCTGCTGGCGCTGCGCTTCCTACAGGGGATGGCGTACGCGGGCATCATGCCGCTCGTGGTCGTATTGATCGGCGATACGTTCTCCAAGGAACAGGAGACGACGGCACAGGGTGTGAAGGTGGTGCTCGATCGCATGGCGCTGTTGGTGGTCCCGGCAGCCGCGGGCGGCTTGGCCGCGATCGCGTGGCAACTGCCGTTCGCGCTGTACTCGGTGGCGATACCGCTAGGTCTGGCGGCGTGGCGTTGGCTGCCTGAACCGTCGATCACCAAGCACTCGCACGCGCCGACGTACGTGAAAGAGGTGTTCCGTATCTCCATGCGAGTGCGATCGCTGACCATCTTCTCGATGAGTTCGATGCGATTCTTTCTGGAGATGAATTTCTTCATATACGTGCCGTTGTTCGCCATCAGTCGGTTGGGCGTTGAGGTGAGCCGGGGTGGTTTGCTGTTCACTGTGTTCGCTATCGGGTCCATCGTGACAGCGGGGTTGGTCGGTGCGATAGCCCGTCGATTCGCACGACTGCCGATAGTGATCGGGGCGTTCACGCTCCAGGGAATCTGTCTGGCGGCCGCGTCCGTTGCGAGTACCGTGTGGGAGATGGGCGTTGTGATGCTGGTGTTCGGGCTGGCTAACGGCGTAATCTCGCCTGCACAGAAGAGCTTGCTGACGCAGAGCGTGGCTGGCCCGCTTCGCGGCGGGTTCGTTGCGGCCGACCGGATCTCGCAGAACACGGCGAAGTCCCTGGCGCCGTTGGTGGCGGGGACGCTGGTGGTGGCAACGAGCATCGAGACGATGTTCCAGGTGATGGCGCTGGTGGCGTTCGGCTGGGCAGCGGCGGTGAGCGCGTTGTACTTACGCGGAGCATTATCAGTAGTGACTGGCGAGCCGGTCGCGGTGACTCAAGACAATAGTTTAGATAGTGGAGGATGAGTGATGGATGACCAGAGGAAGACTGAACTCAGGAACGAACTGACGAGATTTGCGTCGCGATACTGGGCAGGAGAGGCCGAGGTTGCGCACGCGTTCTTCTCAGTGCCACGAACCGATGCGGAGCATCTGCGTTGGCTCGGGCTACAGGCGTACAAGGAACTCCAGCCGCGAACGGACGGGATCATCATCAAGTTGATCGAGAAACTCACGGCCGACTACGGCAAGCTGGAGCATGGGGTTGATCGGCACGACATGCTGTACGCGGCTCAGTTCCTGGAGGAAGAGTTCAGGCACTACGTGCTGTTCGCGGACGTGATCGACCACATCACCGGCAAGCAGGTGACGATGGATGAGGTCGTGAAGTACGAGCTGCCTGGTGAGACCGACCTGCGCGCGGTTCGCAAGGAATTTGCCGACAAGCACGGCGCGCTCGCCAAGTTCGCGTCGTCGTTCTGTGAAGGCGGCGGGGCCTCGATCTACTACGAGGGCATGCTGATGACGGGTAGCCCGCTGGCGGAGCACGTCGCGCATGCCTGCAAGGGCGTGTACGAAGACGAGGTGGATCACGCCGTACACGGTGCGTCCGATCTCGCTGGCGCTGCGGACACCGAAGAGGATTGGGCACTTGCGAAAGAGATGGTCGCCGCGATCTCCGAGCAGAGAGTTCGGATGCGTAATGAGCAGTTCGGCTTCCCTATGTCGGATGTGAGATTCGCTGAGATGGTTGCAGGAACTATCGAGATACCAGAACGCTACGCGGCGATGCTGGTCTGATCTCGCATGCCCCGCATCGGATTAATGGTTCCTATCGTGGATGGGCTTACTCGGCAGGAGTCCATGGACTTGGTTCGCCGTGCCGAGGAGATGGGTTTCGAGTCGGCCTGGTATGGCGAGTCGTGGGGGTATGACGCCTTCACGACGTTGGCACAGGTTGCAGGAGTTACCTCTAGGATCAAGCTCGGCACGCTGATCGCCACGGTGTTCAGTCGCACGCCAGCGATGATGGCGCAGTCGGCGGCCTCGCTGGACGTTATCTCGGACGGACGTCTGATCTTGGGGCTGGGCACCAGCGGGCCAGCTGTCGTGAATAACTGGCATGGCCAGACGTGGCGTCAGCCGACCAGGCGCATGCGCGAGTACGTGGAGATCGTGCGAATGGCGCTGACTGGCGAGCGTCTGGATTACGACGGCGAGCTGTTCAAGCTGAAGGGTTTTCGCCTTCGGAACGCTCCCGTGCGTGCGTCTGTTCCCATCATGATCGCGTCATTGGGGCCGCGTAGCGTCGAGCAGACGGGAGAGATAGCCGACGGTTGGCTGCCGATATTTCCCAGCGTGCAGTTGATCCAAGAGGGTAGAGCGCTGCTGGCGCAGGGCGCACAGCGCTCAGGGCGAACCATGGACGATTTCGAGATCGCGCCGAGCATCCTGACCGCAGTATCAGACAGCGACCCACGAGGAGTGAGGGATCTGGCGCGTGCGCACCTTGCGTTCTACGTGGGCGGAATGGGGACGTTCTACGCAGAGCTCGTGGCAAGGCAGGGCTTTCCAGAGGAGGCGTCACGCATCGCGCTGGAGTGGTCGAAGCCGGGACGGGCCGGTCGGTCGGCCGCAGCGGCGGCCGTTACGGACGAGATGTTGGACGCCATGACGTTGGTGGGCACGCGAGCGCAGGTACTCACCAGGCTCCAAGCGTACGCGGACGCAGGCGCGACATTGCCGATCATGATGTTCCCGTTTGGGAGTGATCGGGCCCTGATCGCCGAGACTGTTGAGGCGTTGGGGGGTGGTGGCGACTGAGCGGGTATAATCCCGCAGGTTTGTACAAGAGGAGATAGCTAATGCGTAACGGTTACAAGGTGTTCGATTCGGACACCCATTTTCATCCGTCGGTCGAAAGCCTAGAGCCGCATTTGGATGCGGCGCTGCGCGAGCGGGCCAAGTCATTCGCTCAACGCGAGTTCAAGATCGGTTGGGCTGGCGAGCCACTGAGCGAGCCGTACAAACATTTGTACCAGCTCAGTGAAGGCGGCACCGGCGGCTGGGGTAACAATCCCCCACGCCACCTCGGTGAGGCGGGCCCCCGGGTCAATCAGGAGCGACACTTCCAGCACTTCATGGGGTACGAGTACCCCAGCGAGGGTGGCGCGGACCACGCGATAGCCGAGCGGATTGCAGACATGGAGCGCGAAGGCCAGGACGTTCACCTTCTTGTGCCCGGAGCACCGTCAGGCCACGAAGACCCTGCGGTGGACCTGGGCATGTTGCAGGCGCTGCACCGGTACTTGGACGAGGTTTGCGGTCGCTACCCGACGCAGTTGAAGTCGATGGTGGTGGCCAACGCTCGGTTCATCGATGAGTCGGTCGCGGAGATCAAGAAGTGGGCGGGCAAGCCATGGGTTCGCGGCGTGCACGTGAGTCTGCCTTTGGATTTCCCGGTGGATCACCCCGATATGGACCCGATCTGGCAGGCGGCTGATGACGCAGGCTTGTGTATCGTTCATCACAGCTTCGCGGCGGGATACCCGGGATACCGGGACCTGTGGGACAACCCGTTCGTCGGCCGAACGGCTTCGCACCCGTGGGGTGCGATGCGTATGGTCGCGGCGTTCATGGGGGCGGGGATTCTCGATCGCTTCCCGAATATCCGCTTGTCGATCCTGGAGTCAGGGTTCGGCTGGCTACCGTTCTGGGGCAGGCGCATGGAGGATCAGGTCACGTACATGGGGTACGTGAACGAAAACCTCCAGCACACCATGTGGGAATACCTGACCGGTGGCCGCTTCTTCTCGTCGATCGTGCTGCACGAGGGCGAGGACATAGTGCGAATGGTCAACCAGCTGATGGGCGACCACGTCTTAATGTTCGGCTCTGATTACCCGCACGCGGAGTCGCGTTTCCCGAAGTCGGTGGACATCGTCGCGGAGTGGAAGAGCCTGGGCGAGGACAGCATGAAGAAGCTGATGTGGGACAACGCGGCTAAGTGCTTCGGCCTGGACTAGTGCCTGAATAATGCAATATCCGCGCCCCCATTCAGGGGCGCGGTCGTGGTAGCGAGGAGTGCGAATTGGCCAGTATCGACGCGGTATCTGAGCAGGTTCTGGTTGAGGAGAAGCCGAAGCGGGTCGCTGGCGTGATCGTCGCGGGGCATGCGTTCCAGCACATGTACGCAGATGGTTTCCTCGTTCTGCTGCCCGCTATCTATGATGCGTTCGGGATGAGCCCTCTCTCAGCGGGATTTTTTTCGGCGATCAGACAGGCGGCGGGTGGCTTGATGACGGTGGGCGGCGGGTTCGTCGTTGACACATTCTCGGGCAAGCGCGGTCTGCTTTTGGCGTCGTCGTTGGCTCTTATGGGCTTCGGATATCTGCTTATCGCAGCCGCGCCGAACTACCCCATTCTGCTGGTGACGGTGGCGATTGCTGCTGCGGCTGGTTCTTTCTGGCACCCCGTTGCGCTGGGCATCCTGTCCACGTCTTTCCCCCAACGACGCGCGTTCATGATGGCGATCCATAGATCAGCGGGGAATGTAGGGGAGTCCGTGACACCGATACTGGTGGCTGCGGCGCTCTTTGCGATCAGCTGGCGGCAGGTCCTGCTGGCTGGTTTCCTGTTGATCATAGTGGCGGCGATCATGCTGTACGTGGCGCTTAGCAGGCTGGGGCTGCCGCAAAAGGCGACGGAGAAGCGCGGCGCTGGCGAGCAACTGAAGTCTATCGGCGGCCTTTTCAAGGATCGCGCGCTACCCATGCTGCTGTTGGTTTCGGGCCTGCGAGGGATGGCCGACCGGGCTTTCGTCTTCTTTCTACCACTTTTCATCGCCAAGGAAGTCCGCTTGGAAGACCCCGGGGCGTCTATCGGTGAGGTCGGTCTGGTGGTGGGCTACCACCTACTGGTGATGTCCGTGATGGCGATCATCGTGCCGCCATTCATTGCGTTGGTGGCCGATAAGACCGGTCGCAAGCCAGTGATGGTCGCAACGCTGATCGTGAGCACGTTCTTCATGGGAATGCTGTGGTGGGTAGGCGAGTTGGGCTGGCAGTTCACGGTGCTGTTGGCGATCTTTGGCGCGTTTAGGTTCGCCGTGACGAACCTCACGCAGGCTGCATCGCTCGATCTTGCAGAGGGTAAGCGCCTAGAAGGCAGCATGATCGGACTGCTCTGGGGTAACAACGCGACCTGGGGTGCGATCTCTCCGATACTACTCGGGGGATTGATAGCGACGTTCGCAACGACAGAGAATGAGTTCCAGATGGTGTTCGCCTACGGCTTCGTGCTGACTCTGGCGGCAACTATCGGTGGTTTCTTCATGGTCAACACGGGCCGTCCGGACCGCGAGATGCCCGCAAAGCTCTAGTCGAAAGCCAACTTTCACAACAAAAAGCCCGCCATTCGGCGGGCTTTTTGTTGTCTAGATGAACTTTGCGCGGGTGGGCTAGATGCGCCGAGTGTCCCCGTGGGTACGTGATTCGTAGTCGACGTTCTCGTCATCTGAGCCGACGCCGGGCTTAAATTCCTCGGCCTCGCCTTGCTGGCGCTCGCCGTCAACGAGTTCGTCGCGGTCTTGTGGTCGTTTTTCCATGGCCTCGTTGGGTGTGAAAGAGGGCGGGAAGGGGAGAAGTTGGTGGCAACGACAGGATTCGAACCTGTGACCTAGCGCTTATGAAGCGCCCGCTCTGCCGCTGAGCTACGCTGCCACCGCGACGCCGGAGAGCCAGCCGCTCGATCCGTCGCACGGAGAATTATGATACCGGCCCCCCCATGGAGCCGTCTAGGTGTGGTGCTTTTGGGCCAATGCGCTGGTGATCGCGGCCGTAGATTGCTTTGCGCATGACCCCTGCGAGAGGTTTAGGTGCTCGATGGGTCGTCAGGAAATCACCCGATTGGACGATGTGGAGGGCGTGCTTGGTTACGCTAGAATGCCGCTAGTGGTTGCTGATGCGTGCTTGTGACGTGAGCGGCCGGGGGCCCAGAACCGCCCTGCCAAGCAGGTTCGGGTGCCGCCGAAGAGGGGTTGGATGGTCGCGGAGCTGAGAGCTACCACGGCGACATTCGCGCGTGGTACGAACTACAAAATGGCGTTCATCGTCTTGGGTCTGGTGGATCTGGTCATGACGCTTTACGCGTTGGGACTGGGATACACGGAGCAGAATCCGGTGTTCGCGGCCCTGCAACACGACCCAATGGGCCTATTCCTGCTGAAGGTCGCTGCGCCCGTGGGGATAGCTTGGCTCTCACCAGCTCGTTTGCTGCTGCCGTCGATCGCGTTGTTGTGCGCAGTGATCGGCTGGAACGTTGGGGAGTTGGCTCAAGGCGTCTAACGGCGAGCCTCTGGCCCGCGTGCGCCCCGGCGTGTTCGCGCCCTGTGCGAGGCACCGCGCTAGGGGCGTCGTCTCCAGGGGAGCAATTGTCTTTAAACACCAAGCGGCCTGATGGAGTCTGCTCTGCCTAGACTCGTCCATCAGACCGAAGAGGGTTGCGACGACTCCGTTGTGCTACGTGTCGCCGCCGCTTGCGCGAAAAGTTAGGGGTCCTTAGACCTCGGTGAATTCCTCTGCCGGGAGTGCCCCGGTGGCCCTCAGGAAGAGGGTTACCGCGTGGACCCGAGCGTGCTTGGAGTCGGGAGCGGTCCCGAGCTTGTTGTAGATACCGTTTATGTGCCGCTCGATCGTCTTGGGCTCCAGGCAGAGCACATCTGCGATCGTGTGGTTGTTGTACCCCTTAGCCATCCAGCTCAAGACTTCGGTCTCACGAGGCGAGAGATCCTTGAGGAATGTGGACTTGGGGTCATTGGCACTGATCATGCCTTCCATAACGGCCGGATCCAGGATGATCCGTCCTTCAGATACGGACTGGATGACCTGCGTGAGCTGATCGACACTGTCGATCGTGTGCTTGAGCAGGTACGCACAGCCCGTATTCGCGCCACGCGAGAACTCGCGCAGTGCCTTGATCCCCTTGACGTCGTATGACGAGGACAGGAGGGCCATCGCGATGTTGGGCTCGATCTCCCTGATCTTGCTCAACCGTTCCACCGTGGCCGGGTGAAGGACTTTGAAGCCCAACAACATGACGTTAGGGTGGAAGGCTGCGGCGGCTCCCATGAGCGCGTCAATGGACACGTCACTGGAGGCACCGACTACCTCAATAGAGGGATGAGGCATGAAGAAAGCCTGGTAGGCCTCCCTCAGTATCTGCTGTTCCTCCGCGATGTAGAGGGTAAGACGTGTCCCTACAGAGGACCCGCCAAAGACCTCGATCGTGGGTTGGAAACTCTTTGTGGGCTCCGCCGCGGCCGGGGTCTCCGGCTCAGCTGCAAAGTACCCGCGTGGTCGTTGGTTCGCGCTCGTCATCAGTTACACCTTCCGTGCTCACACGCTGCTGTGAACTACATTGGCACGCCGCAGGGCTTTTGGCTGCGATGCAGACCCCAACAAGCCGTGTGGGAAACCCCCACCTAGACCTGCGTGGGTCGTGTCCCGTCAAGTGGTGTAAGAGCATCACCCTCGTACTGTGATCAGGCTGCTCCA
>JAQCEV010000156.1 GCA_027618515.1 Chloroflexota bacterium
GCCGCCGGTCTTTTTGTGGTCTAGGGTTGGCGAGACTACGCCGCTGCGGCGAGGGTCTCTTCAGGCTTGGCGGCCATGGGCGCCTCTAGCTTCCTGCGCGTACCGAGGATGAAGTCGGCGATGGGGAACACAACGTTGAGGTTGGTGTTGGCCTTCTTGTGGTGCTGGTAGTGGTGCTCATTCATGAACTTGAAGACGGCGTTCGTCTCGAACCAGCGACCCTTCGGCACGTGCATGCAGAAGTGGAAGTATTCGTAGACACCCTGGTATGCCATGAAGGCGAACAGCGGGCCAAGGGCGGCAGGCACGCTCACCCAGATGCCGATGGCCAGCAAGTAAGGCGCGTGGAAGAGGGTGGGGAACGGCATCGCCCACGGGGCGAAGGTCAGGTCAACGGGCGGGCGATCGCCCAGCCAGTAACTTGAGTTTGCCTGGTATTTGCCATGGTGCACCTGGGCGTGGGCCACGTAGAAGTGGCGGTACCCGAAGATGGGGCGGTGCATCATGTACTTGTGGATGACCCATTCAGCGAAGCTCGCATAAACGACGCCCGCAAAGAACGTGGCGATAAAGATTCCGATTGCTACAAACATGTGGTGTGTCCCTGATATACAAGATAGACGGCCCTGTGGCCGGAAATGGTTTCGATTCAGTGGTATAAGGGTAACGTTGTTTCAGTGCTACTGCACCCCCACCAGATGAAGTTGTAGACGGCTTGGGAGTCGTTTTCAATGAGCCTGGGGCTCGTTTCGAGGCGGGGCTGTGAGTTCTGGGCATGAGAAAGGGCTAGCCAATGGCTAGCCCTTTCTCTATCTGGTCGGTTGGTTGGGCCGTAACGCTCAACCCCGCTCGCTAGGTGTCGAGGAGGTTGGGAGCGTAGACCTCTTCAGGGGTCATGACGCGCGGCGTGAGCCCCTGCTCAGTGGAGTATTCCATGGCCTTTTCGATGACCATGCGATTGGCGGCGAGCCCGTACGGGAAGATATCGGTGTCCATGCTCTTCCTGCCTTCGGGAGCCATGACGCCGGTGTCGAGCCACGGCTGAGTCGCTTCACGGCGCTCGGTGTAGTGAAGTTCCTTGGCCTTCTGGAATGCTTCGAGGATGTTGCGGCCGATCCACGGGTTTGCTTCGTAGATAGATCGGCGAACGATGACCGTGTGGTTGAAGGGGAAGATGCCCGTCTTGTTGTAGTAGCGGGTGGCCTCCGCCTGAGGATCACCGAAGACGTAGTGCATCTCGGGCTGCTTGGCGAGGTCGATGGTGCTGCGGTTGATACCGCCGCCACCCCAGAAGTAGTGCTGGATGGCGTCGAGTTCGCCGTCCATCATCATCTGGCCCATGCTCTTGTTCTCGGGGATGAATTTCAGGGTGACGCCAGGAGGTGCCTGGAATCGGACCGCTCCCGCGTGGGAGTACTCGGGCGTGCGCTCCATCCACCATTCAACGTCCTGGGCGGCGACGCCGTACTCATGGTGGAAGAAACCGCGAGACCAGAGCGCTGCGGTTTGCTGGTATTCGTTGACGCCAACTCGCTTGCCCTTGAGTTGGTCGCCGGTGTCGATGCCAGCGGCGTTGCGAGCGATGGCTTGCGTGCCGAAGAAGTGACGTGTGGTGAAGATGGGCAGTGCGACCCAGTCACGATTGCCCTGGGCGGTAATCATGAGGAGCGACGAGATGGACATCTCTGAGACGTCGAACTCCTGGTGCGTTAGCTGGCGGTGGAACAGTTCCCCGGGTGGGACGCGCGAGCACAAGAGGTCGATGCCCTCGGGCTCGACGATGCCGTCGAGGATGGGTTTGCTACGGGGGTTAGGGCTGAACGCGAGACTGAGCTGGAGCTTGGCCAAGATATGCCTCCGCTGTGGTTAGTGCCGCGCATGTTACTCCCGGGCTCGATCCTGGGCAAAACGAGTAGCAAGTCGGGGCTCGCCCTCGGAACTCATGGCTTCGCCGCCGGACTAAAGGTCGCGAGGCGCTCCGGGGCCCGGGCTCGTTGGTGGGTTCGGTCGTGTAGCAGGTCGGGGCTCGCCCTCGGAACTCATGGCTTCGCCGCCGGACTAAAGGTCGCTCGGCGCTCCCGGGCCCGGGCTCGTTGGTGGGTTCGGTCGCGTAGCAAGTCGGGGCTCGCCCTCGGATCTCATGGCTTCGCCGCCGGACTAAAGGTCGCGAGGCGCTCCGGGGCCTGGGCTCGTTGGTGGGTTCGGTCGTGTAGCAGGTCGGGGCTCGCCTTCGGATCTCGTGGCTTCGCCGCTAGGCCTAGGTTTTGGGATTCATGAGCCAGGTTTGGTCGCGGCCGGGGCCGGTGAGCCATTCTTCGACGAGTTCCTGGCGACCGGGGGCGGGTTCGACGCCGAGGCCGTCGGCGATGCGGGTCATGAAGTTGAAGGTGGCGGTGATGAGGACGGTGGAGAGGATCTGCTGGTCGTCGAGGCCTGCGTTTTTGAGCTTCATGAAGTCGTCGTGGTGGACGTCGGAGGGGGCGACGGTGAGCTTGGTGGCGTAGTCGAGAATAGCTCGCGTTTGCGGGTCGAGGTCGGCTTGCGTGTAGTCGTGCATGACGTGGCTGGCGAGGTCGTCGTCGTTGGATTCTCTACGGAGGCCCGCTCCGTGCATCATCGTTCAGTAGCGGCAGTGGTTGGCTGCGGCGACGGTTGTGGCGATGGCTTCTTCTTGTATGCGGGTGAGGGCAGATGAGCCGAAGGTTGTTTTGGCGTTGAGGTTTGCGACGGCTTCCATGGCGTCGTTGTTGATGGACATGGACTTGATGATGGTGCCTTTGTTGGAGGGGGCTTCTTGTATCCAGGTCATGGCTTCTCCAGTCTGTGGACTGTGTTGTGGATGCTTGGCTAACGGAAAATAACCGTAGCAGAGCGAGAATCTAGCGAGATTGTACCCACCCGTCCGACCCTCTATCGCTACTTGCGTAGGGCTGGCGAGGGAGTGCCTACGGCGCTGGTGCGGGATGGGGCCACGGGAGATCGCGATTGTGCGGGCGCGCTCGGCCCGCTATGGCTGCTTGCGCAGGGCTGTTGGTGGGTGGGCGCCTGCGGCACCGGCAAGTGCGGGTGGTGTGGTGCTTGCGCGCTTGGGGGTGCCAAAGGTGTTGGGCTTGCGGATCGAGACTCGGCCGAGATCGGTTAGAGGAGTTTGCCTTGGGAGACGGGTTGGAGGAGGTTGGGGGTGTCGTTTTTGACGGCGCCGATGGCGGAGGAGATTTCGTACAGGGCCATGGCGTCGGCGGGGTAGGCGATGAGGAGGCGGGAGAGGGCGTCGGTGTCGTGGTGGTCGGGGGCGAGCCATTCGTCGTGGGTGTTGAAGGGGAGGATGACGGGCATGCGGTCGTGGATGTCAGCGGTGAGGTCGTTGGGGGTGGTGGTGACGATGGTGCAGGAGTGGGTCCAGCCGTTGGGGCCATTCCAGGTGTCCCAGAGGCCTGCCATGCCGAAGGGTTTCCAGTCGGCCATGCCTATGCGGAAGGGAGAGGTTGTGCCGTCGTCGTTCTTGCGCCACTCGTAGAAGCCGTCGGAGAGGACGAGGCAGCGTTGGCGCTGGAATGGGGTTTTGAACATGCCGTTGGTGGCGAGGGTTTCAGCGCGGGCGTTGATGGCGAGGGGGAGTTTTCGTGCGCTAGAGCCCGCGATGCTGGGTTTCGACCATGAGGGGATGAGTCCCCAGCGCATGTATTCGGCGGTGCGCGGGCCTTGGGCGCCGTAGGTGAGGACGGGGTCGGTGGGGGCGACGTTGTAGCGCTTCACGTAGTCAACGCTGGTGGGGTCGAAGACGAAGAAGTCTTGGAGCTCTTCGATGTCCGTGGAGATGCCGAATCGTCCGCACATGG
>JAQCEV010000044.1 GCA_027618515.1 Chloroflexota bacterium
GCGTCCCTATCGTCTAACCGTTGGCTAGAAGGCCTCGCAGAGGCCGTCGCCTGAACCGTCGGCACCCGCGTAGGTGACACCAGCCTCAGTTGCGCCTGCGGCGAGGGTCAACGTGCCCTTCACGTCTTCCTCGTCATCGTCGCAGTCTCCGTTTTCGTTGGTGTCCACGTAGTAGGTCATCGTGTACGCCACGTCTGGGGTCAAACCTTCGACCGGGAGCACTGCGAACCCGCCGGTGAGTACGTCGGTGCTCAGCGGGCCAAGAACGCCACCATCGGGGTCCTCGAAGACCGCCAACAGCGGTGCGCCGCCGAATGCGGCAAGTCCGGTGAATCCGACCACTACACCGTTGGCGTCAGCGAGGTCTTTGAGGCCCTGGGCCTTCGAGATCAAGTCTTCGAGACCGCCAGCCTGCTCAAGCAGATCCGTGCCCTGGGAGAGGATGTCCGCGATCTGGCCGCTGTTCTCCAGCGGGCTCGTGCCCTGTGCCAGAAGGTCTTTGCCCTTGCTGACCAGATCCTTCACGCTGTCGAACTCCCCAGGCAGGAACGTGTAAACGATCCCCATGTTCTCGATCAGCGGCTCCGCGAGCGTAGATTCGTTCACGGCCTTCTGAACCGAGTCAGACGGCACGATGCCAGCAGCGGAGACCACTGCCGTGGCAGCTATTCCTCCAAGCAGCAAACCGATGGCCGCGCCAGCGAGGCCATCCACCCAGCCAAGCAGTAGCACCTTCAGCATCGACTTCACGATCTTCGATACGATCATCGAGATGATGAGGGCTGCTGCAAGGATGGCTACGAAAGCCGCGATCTTCGCGAAGTTTTCATTGTCGATCGGCAGCAGGTCTGCGACTTGCTCCCACAACTGACCAGCCAGAACCAAGCCGATGATCCCACCGATCAAGGCGAAGATCAATTTGATAACGCCGTTGCGCCAGCCCATAAATCCAAGGCCGAGCACCAGCAAAACGATGACTATATCTACCCAGTTCATATCCGCCCTTCCGCCCTTAGGCGTCCGAAAAAACGTCGTTCTGTCGAATATAGACTGCTCGGGCCATATGCTCAATTGGACAAACGTGCATAAACCAACCAAGCGAAAGACCGAGGGTACGAGTAGGCAGAGGCCGTTGGAGGCGACCCGAGGCGACTAAACGGCGTAGAGAGGCGTCGCGTCGGTGATGATTCGGCGCTCAGCGTCGAGCGCAGCACGCAGGTACTTAGGCAAGCTCACCATGCCCTGGTGCGCCACCCCGTCGTAGTATTTCAGCGGTGCGCTTAGCCGCGTGGCCACGCGCTCGTCGATCTGAGCGCTCGTGGCTCCAGCGACTGATGGTGAGTCAGGCAACCCTGCTGCGATGAATCCCCACATCGTGCCGAAGCTCGGGATGTAGACCCGGTACGGGGATGTCTCCCCCAATGCCGCGCCCATCGTCTTGTTGATGGCCGAGAAAACTTCCGTGACGTTCGTCGGGCCGCACGGCCCTGATTGCGTCACGATGATTCCTCCAGGCGCCAATCGCGACGCAGCCATGGCGTAGAACTCCTGGGTGTACAGCAGGTATGCGGGCCCACCCTCAAGAGGGTCGGACACGTCGATGATCAGCACGTCGAAAGGCTCGGGGTTGTCTCGTAGGTAAGCTATCGCATCAGCGAACAGCACCGTCAGCCGGGGGTCGTCGAACGCCCCCTGGTGATGGTTCGGCAGATGCTCCTTGCAGAGCTCAACGACCTCTTCGTCGAGATCCACCATCACGCACTCGGTCACGCCCTTGTGGCGCAGCACTTCTCGTGCGGTCGCGCCCTCACCGCCGCCAGCGATGAACACCCGCTTGGGCGCAGCATGCGCCAGCATCACCGGCTGGACGAGGGCTTCGTGGTACACCCACTCGTCGACTTCGGACGACTGTACCTTGCCGTCGAGTACGAGAGTACGTCCGAAGGCGGTAGTGTCGATGATCTGCGTAGCCTGGTACGCAGATTGACCGTCGAAGATCACGCGCGTGATTTTGGAGCCCTGGATGAGTCCAGGCTCCATGTATTCCATGTGCCAGAAGTTCTGGCCTGACGCGAAGTCCCCTGATGGGGAGTCTAGTAAAGGTTGGGGTGGCTGGTCTGCCATCATCCGCGCGCTGGCTAGGCGCCCGTTACGGAAACAGGGATGGTCAGTTGGCCGCGGATGACCTCGGTGATCTCCGGGTCCTTCGACTCAAGGGCAGCCACGATGAGGTGGGCCGCTTCAGTAGGGTCGAACGCCGCACCGCACGTGAAGATATCCACGGCCGCATACCCGAATTCGGGCCAGGTGTGGATACACAGATGGGATTCAGCGATGGCGATCACTCCAGTCACACCCTGGGGCGCGAACTGATGAAAGATCTCGCCGATGATCGTCGCCCCGGTTTCAACCGCAGCGTGCATCATCGTGCCTTTCAGATAAGACAGATCGTCTAATTTAGCCGCGTTACAGTCGCGGAGTTCGAGCAGCACATGCCGACCAAGAGCTTCCAATCAAGCACACCCCCATTTGGAAAGTGCTCTCCCGAAAACCACGGAGGTATCGGGGAAAAACGAGCACAGACGGCAAGTTTACCAGCCGGGTGAGATATGCAGCAAGACAACCCGTATTCGGGTTCACGGCACCGACGACGCCGTTGACCTCGTCCACTCCTGAACGTAGCATTTGGACTAGCTACTTATGGACAACTATCTCAGGCAATACGGCTTCATCTTCATCCTGACCGGTGTCGCGATTGCGGTGCCCGTCACGGTGCTCCTGATCTCGTTCCTCGGGACGAAGATCGGTGCGCGGCCCTACAGGCCGAACCCCGTCAAGTACGACCCGTACGAGTGCGGCATGGAAACCGTAGGCGGCAACTGGGAGCGGTTCAACGTGCGCTACTACCGCTACGGGCTCCTGTTCCTGCTATTCGACGTTGAAGTCGTCTTCCTCTTCCCCTGGGCTACCCAGGCAGGCGTCCTTGGCTGGGGAGCGTTCTTCGCCGTCCTGTTCTTCATGGCTGTCATGGTCATTGGCTGGGCTTACGAGTGGAAGCGTGGTGGCATGGAGTGGGACGAGAGCATGCCTGTCCAAGAGCCCGCGTCGGCAGACGCCGAAGACCCCGCCCTGCTAGCCGCGTAGCCCAGCCCCCTGTCCAGGAGGAGCGCTCGTGAGCAGAACCTACACGCTTGAGACGGGAACAGCAGTCGTAAAGACCACGGGCGAAGAGACCGGTGGCGCTTACTCCATCATCGAGTACACCGCCAAGCCAGGCCACGCCCGCTACCTGCACATCCACCGCAACATGGAAGAAGCGTTCCTCGTCATCTCTGGCGAGGGTACTTTTCAGGTCGAAGACACGATCGTCACGGCAGGGCCGGGTGAGTACGTGCTGGTAAAACGTGGCGTTCCCCACAACGTGTTCAACCGAAGCGACGCCGACGCCGTCTGGCTTGAGATTTACACGCCCCCAGGTTTCGAGCAGTACCTGGAAGACCTGGCGCAGGCCGCCGCCGCGAACGGCGGTACGATTCCCCCAGAGATCCGCAATGGCATCATCGCCCGCCACGACATCGAGCGCGTCTAGCTAGTCGCACCGTACGTATCTCTGAGCTCGCGCTTCAGCACCTTGCCCAGCGCATTGCGCGGCAGCACGTCCACGATGATCACCTGCTCGGGTCGCTTGAAGCGGGCGAGGTGCTCCTCGCAGACCGCCTTCACCGACTCTTCCGTGACCGTTGCGCCGGGCTCTGCTACCACCACCGCCACTACGCGTTCGCCCCACGTATCGTCGGGCAGGCCGATTACGGCGCACTCCGCGACGCCGTCGTAAGCGTGGATGATGTTCTCAACCTCTTCCGGTGCCACCATCTCGCCGCCGCGCTTGATGAAGTCTTTCGCGCGCCCTTCCAGGTACACGTAGCCATCCTCATCCATGTACCCCAGGTCGCCCGTGTACAGCCAGCCGTCGCGGATCGTCTCCGCTGTAGCGTCTGCCTGTCCCCAGTAGCCCTTCATCAGCCGTGGCCCACGCGCCACGATCTCCCCGGTCGTATCGAGGCCAGCGTCCGTGCCGTCCTCATTCACGACTCGTACCTCAACGCCCTCCAGCGGCTTGCCGATGCTGGCCAGGTGCCTACGGCGCTTCGCCACCACCTCAGGATCGCCTTCGAGGACGTGGTCCTCGGGCGGCACCATCGCGATGGTCGAGCCCGTCTCCGTCTGGCCGAAGGCGTTGATGAACTGCACGCCGGGTAGCGCGAAGATCGCCCGCTCGATCAGCGTTGGGGGCATGGACGCCCCTCCGTAGGTGATGACCCGAACGCTACTGAGGTCGTGGGTTCCGAAATCGGCGTGGTCCAGCACCTGCTTCAGCATCGTCGGAACCACTAACGCGCGACTCACGGCGTGGCCTGCAACCAGCTTCATCCAATCGCCCGCCTCGAACTGGCGCTGCATCACGATGGATCGTCCACCGAACACTGATGCCAACGCAGCCTGTAGGCCAGCGATATGGTGCATCGGCAGGCTAAGGATCGTGCGCTCTTCAGAGTCAGGGTCGGGCGGCTCCACGTTGGTCAGCATGAACTCCGTGAACGATAGATGGCTGAGCATCACCGCCTTTGGTCGGCCTGTCGTGCCCGCCGTGAACAGCAGCACTGCTGTGTTCTCCGGCTCACCTTCGGGGAAGCGCAACTCGTCCTCGTCACCGGACGCAACCACGTCGTCGTAGGAGAGCCAACCCTCAGGTGCCGAGCCTTCCGAGACCAACAGCAGGTCTGTGGTCAAAGCGTCCGGCCTCAGCTCCTCGATAAGCGGTACATAGCGAGGACCCACCATCACCACCTTTGGATCGGTGTGCTCCAGCGGGAATCTCAGTTCTTCCGCGCGATCCCTGAAGTTCAGCGGAACGTAGATCGCGTCTAGTCGCGCTGCCGCGAAGTACAGCTCGAGGTGTTGTGGCGTGTTCACGTCGATCACCGCGACTCTGTCGCCCGCCTCAACACCTCGCTCTGCGAGTGCATTCGCGAGTCGATTGGCACGCGCGGCCAATCCCTCGAACGTGATGACACGGTCGTCGAATGTGATTGCTGTGCGCTCTGGGACGATGGCCGAGACGATGCTTAGGATGTCATGGGTGTGCAAGTCGTGGGTCCTCCTGGGGCTTCGCGGGGTCGTGGGGGCTAGGCGAGCGTCATTCCTATCCTGCGCTCCAGTGCCAATGCAGCTGCCAGCGGTAGGTCGAGTCCGTCGGAAACAGTCCGCTTTGCGGCAGCGAGCGCCTCGCTTGGCGCGCCCAGCATCGTGTGCAGGGTATCTAACGCGCGTCTCTCAAGGATATCGCGACTCACCACCTGAGACACCAGCCCGTAGCGCAGTGCCTCTGGCGCCGTGAACCGATGACCCGTCAGCAGCAGGTCGAGCGCGCGTCCTTGACCGAGCAATCGTGGCAGCAATTGCGTGCCGCCCGCCGCTGGGATGAGTCCCAAGCCAACCTCGGGCATCCCGAACACTGCGTCGTCGGATGCGATTCGCACATCGCAAACCGACGCTATTTCGATGCCTGATCCTAGGCAGTAGCCGTGGATTGCGGCGACCATCGGCTTGGTGATGGACAGCCAAAGGCCCCACACGTCGCGTTCCCACCGGACCGATCGCGCGATCGCCTGTGATGGCGCGCTACCGAATTCGGTCAAGTCAGCGCCTGCGCAGAACGCACGCTCGCCCGCGCCGCGCACCAGCAGCCCACGAACGTCGTCGTCGTCGCGCACCGCCGTCAGCGCTTCGTGGATCTCGTCGCGCATCTGAACGTTGAACGCGTTGAGCGCGCTTGGTCGATTCAACGTCAGCACCGCCACGCCGCCGTCGCGCTTCTCGTAGATAACGGTGGGTTCCTTAGTCATCGGCCCTCAAACCCCGGCTCGCGCTTCGTGGCGAACGCGTCCAGCCCCTCTGCGCGATCTGCAGTCGATTGCAGCAGCACGCTTAGGTCGGCCTCCAAGGCCAAGCCCTGCGCCAACGTCAGGTCGCCCGCACTCGCCGTCGCCTCTTTCGTATAGGCGGATGCTATCGGCGCACCGGCTGCCGCTCGTTCTGCCCAGTCCGCAACTGTCTGCGCATCGCCGATGCCTTCGACCAGCCCGATCCGCAGCGCCTCGTCGGCTCCGATGATCTCGCCGGTCAGCAGCAAGCGAAGCGCGTTGCCTCTGCCCACGGCGCGAGCCAAGCGCTGCGTGCCGCCGTCCCACGGGAGCATCCCTTGCTGCACGCTGCCGAGCCCGAACGTAGACATGGTGGTCGCGAAACGAAGGTCGCACGCGAGCGCGAGCTCTAGGCCCATGTCCAGGCATTCACCGTCGATCCACGCGACCGTTGGCTTTTGGAGTGTTGCGATGGCACTGCCAGCGCCCTGAGGCGCTAGGCGCTCCGGCATCGGCTCCACTCCACGAGCGAACACGCCGTTGGTTCCCGCCACGATGACCACACGGACGTCATTGTCGTCGGCCACCGATCGAACGGCAGCCGCGAATGCTTCCCGCACCGCCGCATCAAGCGTGCCAGGCTCGCTGGTGAGCGTGATCGTCGCGATGTGTCCGTCGAGTACCACGGTCGTTGAGGGCATGAGATCCACCTGATAAGGCCTGCTGATAGGGCCTGCAACGGCATTTCACATGGGAAGGAAGAGGGTGTCAAGAAAGGGTTATGCGGAGGCCCCAGCATCGGCCAAAACGCCCTTGACACCTCTGGGAGCGGCCAATATTATGCGTTGAGTTAGCACTCGACTGGCGAGACTGCTAGCAATGTAGGCGCACGATTGCCAGCACCGTCCGAGCCCACGTCGGCACGGAAAACAGTGCAGGCACAGCAAAAGCAGAGCGGAAATGTAGAAGGAGGAACGAACGTGGCGCGAACGCTTCAACCATTGGGCGACCGGGTCGTCGTAAAGGCGACCGAACAGGAATCCCAGACCAAGAGTGGACTATATGTCCCTGACACCGCGAAGGAACGCCCCCAAGAAGGCGTTGTGGTCGCAGTAGGCCCCGGTCGCACGACCGACGAGGGCAAGCGCATCGAGATGGACGTCAAGGTGGGCGACACGGTCGTCTACTCCAAGTTCGCCGGTACCGAGTTCACCGAAGACGGTGAAGATCTCCTGGTGCTCACCGAGCGCGACATCCTGGCGAAGGTCAACTAAGTACCAACATCCCCAGTTGCAGGCGCCGGACACCCTTCGCGCCTGCACTTTCGATTCAAGGAGGAAGCAGTCAATGGCAAAGCAAATCATTTATAGCGACGATGCTCGACAGCGGCTCAAGATCGGCATGGACAAGCTGGCGAACACCGTCAAAGTGACCCTCGGGCCCCGGGGCCGGAACGTCATTCTCGACAAGAAGTTCGGCCCCCCGAACGTCTGCTCCGACGGTGTGACCATCGCCAAGGAGATCGAGCTCGAAGACCACTACGAGAACATGGGCGCGCAGCTTCTCAAGGAAGCCGCCACCAAGACCAACGATGTCGCCGGTGACGGTACGACCACCGCAACGGTCCTGGCCCAGGCCATGATCAGCGAGGGCTTCCGCAACATCACCGCTGGTGCCGACCCCATGGCGATCAAGCGTGGGATCGAAGCCGCCGTTGTCGCGGTTCGCGCCAGCATCAAGGAACAGTCCACCGAGGTCGAAGGCAAAGAGCAGATCGCCCAGGTTGCATCCCTCTCAGCCCACGACACCGAGATGGGTAACCTGATCGCTGACGTCATGGAGAAGGTTGGTAAGGACGGAGTCATCACGGTCGAAGAAGGCAAAGGCCTCGACTACGAGACCGAGTTCGTTGAGGGAATGCAGATTGACCGTGGTTACATCTCCCCCTACTTCCTGACTGACTCCCAGACCATGGAATCCGCCATCGAAGACCCGTACGTCCTGATCACCGACAAGAAGCTCTCCGCAGTCAACGACTTGCTCCCCGCCCTTGAGAAGGTTCTTCAGGTCACCAAGAACGTCGTGATCGTCGCAGAGGATGTCGATGGTGAGGCCCTGGCCACTCTCGTGGTCAACAAGCTTCGTGGCACGCTGAGCGTCCTGGCCATCAAGGCCCCTGGCTTCGGTGACCGCCGCAAGGAAATGCTTCAGGACATCGCGATCCTGACGGGTGGCACGGTTATCTCAGAGGAGATCGGTCGCAAGCTCGACACCGTTACCCCCGAGGACTTCGGTCGCGCACGCCGTATCGTCGCAACCAAGGACGACACGACGTTCATTGAGGGCCACGGCACCGAGGAAGAGATCCAGGGACGCATCTCCCAGATCAAGGCTCGGATCGAGGAGACCACCTCCGACTTCGACCGCGAGAAGCTCCAGGAGCGCCTCGCCAAGCTGTCCGGCGGTGTTGCGATCATCAAGGTTGGCGCAGCCACCGAGATCGAACTCAAAGAGAAGAAGGCCCGCGTCGAGGACGCTCTCTCCGCTACCCGTGCGGCGGTTGAAGAAGGCATCGTCCCTGGGGGCGGAGTGGTTCTGGTTCGTGCAACGGCAGCCATCGACAAGCTCACACTTGAGGGTGACGTCGCCACCGGTGCAGCCATCGTCCGCCGTGCGCTTGAAGAGCCCGTGCGAGCCATCGCAGTCAACTCCGGACAACCTGGTGACGTCATCGTCGCCGGTGCCCGTGAGGCAGAGAACGACTGGGGCTTCGACGCCGACGCAGGTGTGTGGGGTCACATGCTGGAGCGTGGCATCGTCGACCCCGCAAAGGTCACACGTGCAGCTGTCGAGAACGCCGCTTCCGTCGCAGCCATGGTGCTGACGACTGAGGCCCTCGTCACTGACATCCCCGAGCCTGCCGGTCACGGCGGAGCTCCCATGCCGGACATGCACGACTTCTAGGCCAACGCCTAGGTTTCGCGAAAACCGACACTCAGAGGCCCCCGCCATCCGGCGGGGGCCTCTTCTTTTGTCATCTTCTGTCGTCAGGCGCGCCACCCACCTACAATGCGCTCTTATCCCAGCACGCGATTAGAGGGGCCCGCCGTGAAGACCAGCACCGACCGTATCCTCACCACCCACGTAGGCAGCCTCGTGCGCCCGCAAGAGATCGTCGCTGCCATGCAGGCCAAGGCCGACGGGCACCCTTTGCCCGACGCTGACTTCGCACCCGCCCTCAAGAATGCCGTCGGCACCATCGTTAAGCGCCAGGCGGACATCGGCATTGACGTCCCCAGCGACGGCGAGTGCTCCAAGATCAACTTTGCCGGCTACGTCAGCGACCGCCTCAGCGGCTTCGAGATGCGCGAGACCCCCGCTGGCGAAAGCCCCATCAACAACTTCGGGCGCGACCATGAAGCCTTCGCTGATTTTTACGCCGAGTACGACGCTGCCCCCGTGTCCGGCGGCAGGATGCGCGTGGTCTGCGCTTCACCCATCGAGCAAGTAGGCCAAGCCTTGATCCAGCGTGACATCGACAACCTGCGGGCAGCGACCGTAAACGCTGAAGTCCAGGAAGCGTTCATCCCGTCCGTCGCCCCCGCCACCGTCGAGGGCCAACGCACCAACGACTTCTACGCTACGGAGGAGGAGTACCTCTTCGCCATCGCCGACGCCATGCGCGTTGAGTACAAGGCCATAGTCGACGCGGGATTCCTCCTGCAGATCGACGACCCACGGATCGTCGCGACGTACGACCTCATGAACCCTGCGCCGAGCATCGTCGACTACCGCAAGTTTGCCGAGATGCGCGTCGAGGCTATCAACCATGCCATCGGTGACATCCCGGCCGACCGCATCCGGTACCACCTGTGCTGGGGAAGCTGGCACGGCCCCCACTCCACTGACCTGCCGCTCAAGGACATCGTGGATATCGTGCTTAAGATCAAAGCAGGCGCGCTCTCTTTTGAGGCAGCCAATGCACGCCACGAGCACGAGTGGAAGGTCTGGGAGGACACCAAACTACCTGCAGGAATGGTCCTCATCCCCGGCGTCGTAGGCCACGCGGCCAACACGGTTGAGCACCCCGAACTTGTCGCCCAACGCCTCACCAACTTCGCCCGCCTGGTTGGACGTGAGAACGTCATCGCCGGAACCGACTGCGGCTTCTCCCAGGGCTCGCTCAACCCGCGCGTCCACGTCAGCATCATGTGGGCCAAGCTCGGCGCGCTCGTTGAAGGCGCCCAGATCGCCAGCAAGCAACTCTGGAGCTAGGCAAGCGCGAGAGGCGTCTACCCCGTGACCTTGACCTTGCCACCGAGTGACACATCGCCCCCGACTGCGCGGACGTGGGCGAGATCGCCGGGGGCAATTTCGCGAATCTCATCGGGGTCGAGTAGCAATACTTCGATAGTCTCCCCCGTCAGGGTCGCGAACTCGACTGAATAGCCGCTGCCCTCCGCGCTCACATCCACGATAACGCCTAGATCTCCGGCCCTGAGACCGTCCTGGGGCTTATCTTTGGTCAGCACGACCTGCTGCAGCTCTAGCAATGCCATAGGGTTTCCTCTAACGCATCTGCAAGAAAGCTTGTGCGTTATTGCTCATTCTATCCCCTACTTCAATACGCGCTCACTAGACGTGGAACGTCAGATCCCATGTCGACGTGCCAGATCGTTCGGACTACGCGCCGCCTACCGTTCGGCCCTTGGATGTCACCATCAACGCGATAGTTGATCCCGTGTGGGCGTTCCCGAACCTGCACGACTTCGTTGTTGGCGCCGATCTCCTTGAGTGACGCGCTCAGTTGCCACCAAGTCTCTTCGCTCCAGCCCAACGCCTCACGAAAGATCGGTCCCTTGAACACTTGTGATTGAGGAGCGCCGTCGGGGGGCATCCGGAGCAGATAGCCGACGACCTTCTCTTGGCTGACCACCCCGTTTGCGATATTCGGGACTTTCAACGTGCACTCTCCCTGACCTGCGTGCCCGAATTGTAACCAGGCTTCGGATCACCGTATCCGGGCCAGGAAACGAGAGAGTTTCACCACCAGCCGCGCCTAGAACGCGCAGCCGTCTGGTAACGGTTCAAGCGCCTCGGCGCTGCCAGCGAACCCTGGTTCTAGTTGCACTGGCCGAAACCCCGCCCGGAAGCTGCCGCGCATCGCGCCTGTAGCGTAGCCCGTCGTGTTCATGTGCGCGCGAACGATCACCTCGTCCGCTGGTTCCGTCGCCACCGGCCCGCCGTCGCGCGTGAACGGCTGCTCGCTAACGTGGCTATGGAGCAACACACATCGGTACAGCAATTCGCCAGCGGGCGTCACGACCTCCCACCAATCGACGAATGAATCGCAGCCCGTATCAGGGCTCGCAACCGTGACCTCGAATAGAAATGCACCGTCGGGGCCGCTCACCAGCACGTCCACGATCTGCGCGCCACGTGCGTGCGCATCGCTTGCAGGAGCAGTGGTCGGCGTAGCAGCCCCACCGCAGGCCGCGAGCAACACGCACGCCGCCGTCAGAACAACGGCGGCTCGTGACGTGGCCCGACTCACAGGGGGAGAACCTACCCCAGTAGCTTCTGGAAAGCCGCGTTGGACTTGTAGGGGCCGACAACTGCCAATCGATAGCCGGGATCCTTCAGGTACTTGTGGGCCGCCTCGACGACCTGGTCGGTCGTTACAGCGCGCAGCGCAGCGATGATGGTGTCCGGCTCGACCACTTCGTCGCGCAGCAACTCCTGGCCACCCAGCCAGCTCATCACCGCTCGTGTGTCCTCTAGGCGCAGATCGAGTCTCCCGCACGAGTACTCGACTGACTTTGCGAGTTCTTCTGAAGTCACGCCCTCTGTCATCTTCGACATCTCGTCGAGCACCGCCTGAATCGTCTCCTCCGCCTTGGAGGTATCGACGCCGCAGTACACCATCAGCGCACCGCAGTCCCGGTAGTGCATGGAGCTTGAGTGCACCTCATAGGCGAGGCCGCGGCGCTCGCGGATCTCCATGAACAGTCGGCTGGTCATACCATCGCCCATCACGGCGTTCATCATGTCGAACGAGTATCGATCAGGCGCCATCGCCGAGATGCCGTCGACCGCCAGGCAGATGTGCGCTTGATCCGTCTTACGATTGCCGATGCTGATCCGGCTATCTTGGGACGTCGGCCTCACGGGCTCCCAGCCCAATGGCGCGCCGCCCTGCCACGCACCCATTTGCTCCTCGACCAGTGCGAGAACCTCTTCGTGCGTGTAGTTGCCAGCCACTGCGACAACGGTGTTGTTGGGTACGTACTGCTGCTTGTGGTAGTCGATCAACGCCTGGCGGGTGAGTGCCCCCACCGACTCCCGGCTACCGCCGATGTCGCGACCCAGCGCCTGCTTCGGCCACAGAGTTTCGTCGATCAGCAGGTCTGCGTAGGCGTCGGGCTGATCGTAGGTCATCGCTAGCTCTTCGATGATCACGCCGCGCTCGCGTTCCACCTCGTGATCGGTGAACAGCGGGTGCAAGATCATGTCGGCTAGCACGTCCAACGCCAGCGCGAAGTGCGCACGCCCCACCTTGGCGTAGTAGATCGTCGCCTCACGGTCCGTGGACGCGTTCATGATGCCGCCAACCGATTCGATGGCTCCTGCGATCAACTGCGGCTCAGGGCGCTTCTCCGTGCCCTTGAACAGCACATGCTCCAGGTAGTGCGAGGCGCCAGCCAGCGCGTCATCCTCGTAGCGCGAACCTGCGCCCACGAAGATGCCAACGGAAACGGATCGGGTGTGGGGCATCGTGCTTGAAAGCACGCGCAACCCATTGGGTAGAACAGTACGGTCGTACACAGAGTCTCCTCTGACGATAATCTTCGTGATCCCAACAAGTGCCGTCCCGGAAACGGCTAGGGGGCATTCTAGGGCAACCTTCCAGGGCGCGCTCCGCTTTCCCTGGGGTCAAGCCCCCCATCCCCTTTAGGAGGTGCCACGCATCTTCCGGATGCCGATCAGTATGAAATAAAGCCCTGGGCCTCCGAAGATGAACGCCGACACCACTGCTGTCGCGATCTGAGGCCCACCGAAGTCAGAAGCGATCTGTGCATCAACCGCATTCCCGGCAGCATTCAGGCTGATCACCAACGTCGCTCCGACCGCCGCAACCCACGCCACTCCCATCAGTATGTATCCCCACCACGTCATCAGTTCGCCTCCGTGTGTCGCACGATCGGGTCGATCGGCACTCCCGACTTCAGATCGATCGCCTGCTCGAACAACGCCGCTGCCGAAAGCAACGCCGCCTCGCTGGCCCGTGGTGCAGTGATCTGCAAACCCACGGGCAGCCCAGCGGCCGTGAACCCGCACGGTACCGAGATCGACGGGCATGCCGTCAACGTCAGCGCGAACGACATCACCAGCCAACTCACGTAGTTGTCGAACTTCACGCCACCGGCTTCACTGACGTACGGCTGATTGATGTCGTACGCGGGCACCAGCACCGCTGGCGAGATCAGCAGGTCGTAGTCGTTGAAGAACGCCGTCGTGCGGTTGTAGAGCGCGCCTCGCGCCAACTCTGCCCTGTTCACGTCCTCCGACGACAGCGCCTGGCCCTTCTCGATGTTCCAAACGATGTCTTGCTTCAGCAGATCGCGATGCTGCTCAAGCAACTTGCCGAACTGTGCCGCGTACTGAGCCGCGCGCATCGTCTGGAATATCTCCTCGGCGTCGTGGAGGTCGATCGTCGCACCCTCAACCGCTGCACCGAAGTCAGCGAATTTCTTGACCGCCGCTTCACAGATCGCCCGCACCTCCGGGTCCACCGGTGCGATGCCCAAGTCAGGCGTGTAGGCCACACGCTTCGGCGCTACCGGCGAGTCCACCGCGTCGACGAACGACGTGGACGGCGCAGGGATGCTCAGCGGATCTAGCGCCGCCTGGCCTGCCTGCGTGTCCAGGAACAGCGCCAAGTCGCCCACCGTGCGAGCCATCGGTCCCTCGACCGACAAGCTAGCGAACGGCATGTCCTTCGGGCCGTGCGGCACGCGTCCTGGTGACGGTCGCATGCCCACGATCGAGCAGAAGCTCGCAGGGATGCGTAGCGACCCGCCTAGGTCGGAACCCGTCGCCAGCCAAACCTCGCCCGTCGCCAACGCAACCGCTGATCCGCCCGACGACCCGCCACAGGTCTTTGACGTGTCCCACGGATTCCGCGTCTTGCCGAAGACCTCGTTGAACGTATTCGCGCCCGCGCCGAACTCCGGCGTGTTCGACTTCGCGATGATCATCCCGCCTTTGGCTTCGATGTTCGTTACCAGGTAGTCCGAGCGCTCGGGGATGTGATCCGCGTAGATCCGCGAGCCCTTCGTCGACCGCACCCCAGCGACGTCCTTCAGATCCTTGATCGCCACCGGCAACCCGTACAGGTACCCACGAGGCGCGTCAGAGGGCGTCCCCGCTGCCATCAGCCGTTGCGCATGCTCCCGGGCCCGCTCAACTGCCAACGTAGGTAGGGCGTTCACCGCAGGCTCAACCTCAGCGATCCGCTCCGCCGCCGCGTCCACCATCTCCACGGGCGTAACCTCGCCCTTGCGCAACAACGCCACCGCATCTCGTGCGGTGAGCTTCACTAGTTCGTTCATGCGTTCCTTACTTCTTGTCCCTGACTACGACACCTGCCCGCTCTTCCGCCAGCAAGAACGTCACCAGATTGTCTCTGTCCGCCCAGCCGCGATCGATCCCACGTCGGATCTCCTCGTCGGCCATCTGTGCCATGGCCATCGGCACTTCCATCTCCCGCGCCAACTCCAGCGCCAGGCTCACGTCCTTGTGGGACAACCCCAGGCTGAACCGAGGGTGATCGAAGTCGCCCTTAAGCACGAGATCAGGGATGTGGTCCGTCAGCACCAGCTGCTTGCCGAACGACGCCTCACGCAACACGGTCAGCATCACGTTCGCATCGACCCCCGCTTTCACAGCGAGAGCCATCCCCTCTTGAATAACGATCCGCGTGGTCATCGAGATTGCGTTGTGCACCAGCTTGGCCACCGTGCCCGAGCCCACGTCACCCACGTGCACGACGCTCCCGCCTAGCACTTCGAGCATCGGTCGTATGCGTTCCACGATCTCGGGAGCACCGCCGACCATCACGGCCAACGTACCCTTGTCCGCGCCCTGCACGCCACCGCTCACTGGCGCGTCCACCACGTGCGCGCCTGCCGCCTCGATACGCTCGGCCACCCGACGTATCGCCGTCGGCGAACCCGTCGACAGATCAACGTAGATCGCGCCTGGCGTGATGCCCTCGATCAGCCCGTCGCCACCGAGCGCCACCGCATCGACCTCCGCTGGTCCAGGAAGCGACGTGAAGATTACCTCGCTCTTGCCTGCGACTTCGCGTGGCGTCGCCGCCCACGTAGCACCAAGCTCCCGATGCGCCGCCGTGGCCGCCTCGTTCACATCATTGACCACCAGCGTATGGCCCGCGTTGATAAGATTCCGAGCCATAGGCCCACCCATCTTCCCGAGCCCAATGAATCCTACGTTCACGTTTATCTATCCTTACTTTTGGGTTTCAGTGAACCGTTTCTGGGAATCTGGCAAACCCGTAGTCTGGCTATCAAGCACGGCTGGCTCGCCTCAACTTAACGTCATTCTGAGCCCGCTCGGAGCGGAGCCGAAGAATCTCTCAGCGTCCCTGATCCCTCTACGACTTCGGGTTCAGTAGCCACTCTTGGTCGCGAGCGGGCTCCTGCAGCCACGTCTCGACCCATTCCTGCCGACCCTCCGCTGGCTCCACGCCAAGCCCATCGGCCAATCGCGTCATGAACGCGAAAACGCACGTGATGAGTACCGTCGCAAGAATCTCGTCTTCCGTGAGGCCCTTTTCCTTCAGGCCCTCGAAATCCGCCTTCGTCATGCTCTGCGGATCGCGCGTTAGCTGTGACGAGTAGTCCAGCATCGCGCGCGTCTTCGCGTCCCAGTTGCCGTTGCGGTAGTCGTGTATCGCGTGGCTCGCGAGCTCCGGGTCCTCTGAGTGCTGACGGAGAAACTCTCCGTCAGCCATCGTTCAGTAGCGGCAGTGGTTGGCCGCCGCCACCGTGGCCGCGATCGCCTCTTCTTGCACCCGTGTCAGCACCGACGCCCCGAACGTGATCGCCGAGTTCATGTCGCGCACGCCCTTAAGCGCACGTGGGTTCAGCGACATCACGCTCATGATCGGTGGCAGTCGTCCGCCGCCCGTGCGCACCCTGCCGGGCTGCTGGTCGGCCATCCGACGCGCCTCTTCCTCAACCGCCTCCGGATCTAGATCCCTCTCGGTTATCCAGGACATCCCCTCACCTCCTCTAGTTGCGATCTCCTATTCAGGAACAACGGGTCACGTGTCGGAAGTCTATGATGCCCCCCTCCAAGGGTCAACGAAGCGCCAGGCGTAGCGCGTCACCTCGGTTTCCGGTAACGTTGCGCCTGCGACCCGGAGCGGCCAGCGACCTTTAGTCAGGCGGGCGAAGAGCCCAAGAGTTTCAACACGAGGAGATAGCAATGGCGGACAACGTACGCATCGGGATCATCGGAGCTAACCCAAGTAATGGCTGGGCAGGTCGCGCCCACATGCCAGGCATCAAAGCCGGCGTCCCCGGCATCACGCTTACGGGTGTCAGCACCACCCGCCAGGAGAGCGCCGACGAGGCCGCCGCCACCTTCGGCGCCGAGCACGCTTTCGACGACCACCGCAAGATGCTTGAACGCGACGACATCGACGTCGCCGCGGTCGTCGTCAAGCTACCCCTGCACTACGAGCTAGCCAAAGACATCATCGAGTCCGGCAAGAACGTCTACGTTGAGTGGCCCCTGGGCACCAACACCGCCCAGGCCGAAGAGCTCGCTGCGCTAGCCAAAGAGAAAGGCGTGCGCACCGCCGTTGGCCTTCAAGGCCGTCGCTCCGCCGAAGCGCTCCACATCCGCAAGCTCATCGACGAAGGCTACGTGGGCGACGTCCTGTCCGTGGACATGACCCAATTCAGCGTCGGTGGCCTCGCTCGCCCTTCCGGTCGCATCTGGATGCGCGACAAGGCCGCTGGTGCCAACGTCCTCACCATCGTCTTTGCTCACGCCGTAGACACCCTCATGACCTCCGTCGGACGCTTCGAGTCGCTGTCTGCTCAGGTAACCAACCAGATCCACGAGTGGACCGCCTCCGACACCGGCGAGAAGTTCTCCGTTGACGCCCCAGACGACATCCGCGTCATCGGCACGCTCAAGAGCGGCGCGGCCGTCTCCATCCACGTCGGCCAGGTCGTCACCGGCTCTGCTGGACACCGCACCATCATCCACGGCACCAAAGGCACGCTCGTCCTCCAGACTGGCGGATCGCCTCACATAGGCGGCGCAGCGACCCTATCGGGTGCCCAGGGCGACGACGCTCTCGCGCCCATCGACGTTCCCCAAACTCCCTGGGTCACCGCCAACGGCCTCGCGGGCCAATCAGTCAACATCGGCAAGCTCTGGGCTGCCTACGCTGAGTCCATCCAAAGCGGCACCGCCGACTTCGATCCCGACTTCGATGCCGCCGTCGAACACCACAAGTTCATCGACGCTGTCCAGCGTGCGTCTGACACAGGCGAACGCCAGATCGTCAGCTAGACCAAGAACTTTAGAGCAGGAGAGCGGGCTGCGGCAGCAGAGCAGCCCGCTCTCCACAGCCCCCCTCCCCCACTCGCTCGCTTCCGCACCTCATGCGGCGTAGCATGGCGACTCGATATCCCCGAACCGCCCCATGAGACACATAGTTAGAGGTGCTTGGATGCTTGGCCCCTTCGTGATGCGCCGCAGATTCCCTTGGAACGTCGCATTCTTCGCCGCCCTCGCCACGCTCGTCCTCACCATGCACGCCAGCGTGGCAGCCGACCTCCCCGCCGCCTTCGCCGCCACCGGGGATACCAACGAGGTCGCGAAGCTGATTGCGTCGGGAGCACAAGCCAGCGATTACGCAGGCTCATCCATCGCTGTCAGTGGAGACACCGCTGTACTAGGCGCCTACAGGAGAGACGTTGGCGGCAACGTCGACCAAGGCGTGGCGGTCGTATTCGTGCGGAACGGTACTACCTGGACCGAACAGACGGAGCTGACAGCGTCTGATGGCGCCGCGAACCATGGGTTCGGCTTCTCCTTGGACATCAGCGGGGATACCGTTGTCGTTTACGGTGGGGGAGCGATTTATGTGTTTGTTCGGACAGGTACCACGTGGACTCAGCAGCAGAAGCTGACGGCTCCCATAGGAAGCGAGACTTCCTGGGGACAATCCGTTGCAGTGGACGGCGACACCGTGGTCGTGGGCGGATTCGGATCCGCCCACGTATTTGTCCGAACTGAGGGTACCTGGGGAGCCCCACAGGCTCTCACCGCCATCGGTGGACTGGATGGTGACGCGTTTGGCGCATCGGTTGCTGTGGATGGCGACACCGTGATCGTGTCAGCGCCAGTTGCGGCATGGATAGACGAGCTAGATAGCGCAAGCCCAGGAGCGGCTTTCGTGTTCGTTCGTGGCGAGAGCAGTTGGAGCCAGCAGCAGAAGCTCACTGCCTCTGACGGCGTCGAATACGATCGATTCGGTAGCTCTGTGGGCCTGAGCGGAAACACTGTCGTTGTCGGTGCAGAGGATAGCAATCCTGGAGGCAACCTCGATCAAGGATCCGCCTACGTCTACTACCGCTCCGGCACCGCCTGGAGCCAGCAAGCGAAATTGACCGCGTCCGACGGTGTGGCAGGAGATTGACTGGGAGTGTCTGTGGCCATCAGCGGAGGCACCATCGTGGTAGGTGCGCGGTGGCCGACTCAGGGGGCCAACGACAATCAGGGATCGGCCTATGTTTATGGGCGCAGTGGTACCGCCTGGACTCAGGACGCCGAGTTGGTGGGGTCTGACGGCGCCCCCGGAGACCAATTGGGCTTGTCGGTTTCCATCGACGCCAGCACCATAGTGGTCGGTGGTCATGGTTTCCCCGGCTCTCTACCAGGCTACGTGTTCGCCCTCCCCGGTCCCCTCCCCATCGTCTTCGTGCCTGGGATCGCCGGCAGCGTCCTCGTTGACCGAGCCGACGCCAACGCGGAACGTTGGTTTCCTTTCTCGATTTCCGCGATGCAAGACATGACCCTGTTCGGCTCCACCGTAGACGACGACTTCGTCGCGCCTGACGTACTGCGCAAGGTGACCGTGGGCCCTGCTGGTTTCGAGTATGACGTTGAGATCGTGTATGAGGCTTTCCTTGGTGGCGTCGCCGCCAAGGGACTGACGGAATACGACCTGAATACCGGGCCTGTTGGGGACTACGCATCGTTCGATCCCCTACGCCTCACCTCCGCAGGCTGCGACCTCGCGCAGAAGGACCTCGCCGAGAAGCCCAACCTATTCCTCTTCCCCTATGACTGGCGGCAAGACAACGCGGTCAGCGCTGCACAGTTGGACGACTACATCGACTGCGTCCGGAAGATTTACCCGGGCAGCGATATCAACCTCGTAACGCACAGCATGGGCGGACTGGTTGGCCGCCGTTACGTGCTAGACAACCCCACCCACCACATCAAGAAGTGGATTTCTATCGCAGCACCGTGGCTCGGCGCCCCCAAGTTGGTCCACGTCTTGGAGACAGGGATATTCATCGACCAGATCAAGCCCTTACCGCCGGTCAAAGCCGTCCTGAAGGACATCCTCGCGTCATTCCCGGGAGCCCACCAGCGGTTGCCGTCCCAGGCCTACTTCGACCTTGGCGGGGCAAGCGTCATATTCGAGACGGGCATAGACCTCGATGGCAACGGCCTCGACACCAACTTGTTCTCCGGCCAGGCGCTATTTGATCTGGTCGACGACCGGTACGGCAAGAACGGCGTAACCCCAGGCACCACGGGCAAAGATTTCCACACCGTCGCACAAGACGATTGGCGTAGCGACTCATCGGGCATCGAGTTCTTCCACATCATCGGGCGTAAATTTGCTGCGACCACTATCGAGCGATTCACAGTGAAGAATGAGATCGTCTGTTTGCTGACGACGTTCTTCCCCGGGGCCGTCTTTACGTGTAGCAAACAGGAGGTCGCCAAGCTGAGGTGGACCTCCGGCGATGGCACCGTCCCTCTGCTGAGCGCTGAGCGCAAAGGCTCCGGCCTCGACTACAACGCTCCTGGCGCTAAAGTGCTGACGTTCGCCTCTAACTCCGTCGCCACCGACCCGCTGGTCGACCACAACGGGTTGATGAGCTACGGCGCGACCACCACCGCATTGCTCGACATCCTTGCCGGAGGCGATGGCGAAGGCACGGCCGAGCCTGTCTTCGCAACCACGTCCGCCGTGAGCGTCCCTGGATCGGTCGACTACCACTACATAACCATCATCGGGGCAAGCGACGTCATCGTCAGGTCCGGTGGCGGGGGATCGACCGAAGCGCTCAACGATGTCGCCGCTCGAACCATTCCTGGCGTTCAAGTCCTCAGCATCGGCGCAACAGCCTACAGCGTGCTCATCCCCGCCACTGGTGCCGAGACCTACGACATCGAGTTCGATGCGCCCTCCGGCGGCATCAAGATCGAAGTCATGACCGGCGACGGCGCAAGCTTCGGGCGCGTGGTTCGCTACAACGACGTTGGCCTGCCCAGCGGCGCACCAGTCAAGCTCGGCTTCGCTGGCACCACCATCGATGACCTAGCCTACGACGCTGACAACAACGGCTCATACGAGAGCGCCATGACCCCAACCCTCGACGCCACCGGCGGGTCGATCGATGAGGATGGCCCTGTCGTCACCGTCGTCGACACCCCGGTTGGAGGCCTGGACTTCGAACTCGCCATCAGCGCCACCGACACCTCTGGCGTCACAGGCATCGCCTACTCCACCGACGGCGTCACCTTCCGCACCTACGAAGCGACGCTGACCATCGACCAAACGGAATTCGCCCAAGTCACCATCATGGCCGACGACGCCGTCGGCAACCGAACCACCTCGATCTTCACCCTCAGCACCATTAGTGCGCCCCCCGTCCCCGCCCTCGGCCCCTGGGCCCTCGCAGGCCTTGGTTTAGCCCTAGCCCTCACGGCCGCCTTCATCCTCCGCACCCGCGCCGTCCGCCCGCAGCGCCTCGCGCGCTAGCGAGCGAATCTCAGCGCCGGTTACTACCAGAAAGCCCTCGGCATTTGCCGAGGGCTTTCGTGGTGACTCGCCCGCACGGGAGGGTGTACTGACGAATCGGAGATATTGTCTTTGCCGAACCTTTCGAGAGAGGTTGGCGCGAACTGGGAAGGTTAGGGCTTGCCCGTGCCTTCGGGGCGACTGCCCGCCTCGGGCTGATCGCCGCTTTCAGGCCGACCGCTGGCCTCAGGCCGACCTGCGCCTTCCGGTAGACCGGCGCTGTCGCGAACCAATCGCTGCGCCAACGTCGCTTCCGGAATCAGGAAAGCGCGGGCGATCTCAGTCGTCGTCAATCCCCCCAAGGTGCGAAGGGTCAACGCAACGCGGGCCTCAAGAGCGAGAGACGGGTGACAGCAGGTGAAGACAAGTCGCAACCGATCGTCCTCTAGGGCCGATCGGTTTTCGTCCTCAGACTCGTCGAACGGGTTATCGGCCGTCGGCTGATCCAGGGCTACCTGCTCGTACTTCCGCTGTCGAACTTGATCGCGGCGGATGGCGTCGATCGCCTTTCGCTTCGCCGTCATGGTGATCCAAGCCCCTGGATTCGAAGGGATGCCATCCCGCTGCCAGCGATCAAGCGCGACCACCAAGGCATCTTGGATCGCCTCCTCGGCAACATCGAGATCACCGACCATGCGAACCAACGACGCCACAACACGGCCGTACTCTTCACGGAATATATGATCGATAGTCTCGTGTGTCGCGCTCATCCGAGCGAATGGTTGCACGAGAACCCTGCCGGTACAAGTGACACCTGGCGCATGCCGCCACCACTGCCAAACGCCACCTTTACCTTCAGCCCGATCTCCGCAGCATACGGATCTCTGGTTTCAGTCTGAATAGCGACATTGGGGGGTGACGAGTGACTCACAAACGCCTAGGCTCCGCCGCGCGGAGAATCAAATTGGTAAGGAGTTGCGTAATGACCAGTACGATTCGTAAGACGAGTATCCGGTTCTTGGTGGTAGGGATGGCTTTGGTCGCCATGCTGTTGATGTCCACGGTGGTGCTGGCGTTCAACCCTCAGCCTGAGCCTCCGGGAGCCCACATGCCAGCGGCACAGGATGACCTGATGACCCTGCTATTCCCGACCGACAGCGCGGGTCCGATCGGCGCAGCTGCAGCAGGCATCGCAGGGCGGGGAGTAACACCAGGACGCTAGCGTCCTGCGGAACCTGCCCCTTCTACGATTAATGCCCTGTCGTCATTTCCTCCGGGCTCCCCACGCACTGCCAAACGCCTCTATCGCCATCGCCCCCCGAAGCGCTACTGTGGTTCCATGCGTCCCCGCCCAACCCCGCCGGATCAGCCAACGCCCCGCGCATGGCCGGCCTCGCACGCCCACGAGCGCCCCAAACCCCAGAGGCAAATGAGACAAAAGGGGACACTCTCCCGCGTGCGCGAGCCCGGGCCCCGGAGCGCCGCGCGACCTTTAGTCCTAGCGGCGAAGCCAAGAGATTCGAGGGCGAGCCCCGACCTGCTACACGACCTGCCTACGATCGAGCCCGGGCCCCGGAGCGCCGCGCGACCTTTAGTCCTAGCGGCGAAGCCAAGAGTTCCGAGGGCGAGCCCCGACCTACTACACGATGTGCCCACCAACGAGCCCGGGACAAAATGAGACAAAATGAGCATGTTTGACCATACCCCCACAACCATACTCACCCAACCCAGAGGCACACGCCTGCCCCCAGCCCACGTTCCAGAGGCAAAACGACAGGCCCATTCCCGCTCATCACGATTCATCCGCCACCAAAGAGGCACAGAAAGTGCTCAACCAATGCTCACAACGGCCACTCCCCCCGAGCGTCGAGCGACCTTTAGTCCGGCGGCGAAGCCAAGAGTTCCGAGGG
>JAQCEV010000045.1 GCA_027618515.1 Chloroflexota bacterium
CATGGTCGGGCGGCCATCCGCAGCGAAAGCGTAGAACGTTGCGCCCTCCCCTTCGATGGGGCCGGAGTGCAAGTACGCCTCTGGGAATCGCTCCTGCATGTCAGAAGCGATCTCAGAGAAGGAAACGCATGCTGCAGTTTCTGCCTGTGCAGAGACGACGCTGAGCGCCAGGACCGCAGCGGCGAAGGGCGCGCGCATCAGCTTTTCGGGAAACGCGCCTTGATCGCGTCCACTCGGGAAACGAGTTCGGCGAACTCCGGCGTGGCAGGAGCCGCAGCCAGGGCGCGCACCTCACGGATGATGTCGTCGTTGAGTGCCATTCGGATGCTCCTACGTCAGGCGGTAAACTCGAGGGTAGCGGTCATCTGGTATAGTTGCGGCTTAGGGAAGCGCGACGGCTGTGACTACGCGGGTTTACTGCCGCGCAAAGTCTTCTTCTCAATCCGGGCGTCAGACAACTTGGTTGGCAACTGGCTTTCAACGAGAACTTCAGTCACCAGCAGGGTGTCAATGAGGTCTTCAACATCCCTCGTCATCAGAGAGTCGCTTGCAACCATGACAGCCTCCCACTCTCGCAGGAGACCATCCGCCTCTGTGTCAGGCTTCGTGAATACCGTGCCATCGTAGGTGTATCCGATACCGGCATCCTCATCAGCTACGGCAACTTCCCCATCGGGGGGCTGCCACTGACCAGCTTCACCAGTCCATTCGTCAGGCATGGAGATCGAGTTAACGACAACACCGCCCTTGATCAAGTTCACTCGTTTCATAGCAGGATTTCCCCAACATATTACTTCTTAGACATTTTCTTTGAAGATGGTTTCGACTTAGGGGGCCTACCCACTTTTGACCCGTATGTACCCTTACCTTTTGGCATTACTTAAACTCCTTGTTTTAGAGAAAAGGAAACCCGCCGAAACAGGCTCTTTCTTCTCTTTACCAAACTGTTACGCGGACGCGGCCAGCAGCTCCGTCGCCTGCCTTGGCAGCGCCCACGTTCTGGGCACCGCCTCCGCCACCTGCGGGAGCTACGCCGTCAGAACCAGCAGCAAGGCCGATACCACCAGCGCCGCCGTTGCCAGCTCCAAATGATGCGCCTCCGGTTGAGGTCGAGCTTGCGCTCTGCGAGCCACCACCGCCTCCGCCGCCCCCCATGTAGGACGCGCCGCCTACGAAGTCTCGGGTGGTGCTGATACCGCCAGAGCCACCGCCTCCGCCATAGACTGCACGGCCGCCCGTGCTCGGTGCTGCGTTGCCGCCACCACCACCGCCACCGCCATTCGAATTGGCTTCGTCACCAAGGGCGGTGGCGTACACAGTCGTACCGGGAGTTCCACCGGGATAACCGGAGGTGGCGAGTGCGGTCTGACCAGCAGAAAGGGCACCACCGCCTCCTCCGCCACCACCGTTGCCTGATCCTGAACCGCCACCCCCGCCGTATGCATACACCAGTGCGCCGAAGTCAGACGTGCCGCCGATGGTTCCGTTAGTTGATCCAGTCAGTGCGCCGACACCGCCAGCACCAATGGTCACTGTTTCTGTGGCAGACAGGGCGGACAGAAGTATCGTGGCAGCAGCGTATGCGCCACCGCCTCCTCCGCCTCCTCCGCCTGTGGCTGCGTTGTAGTGGCCACCGCCACCACCTGCGCCCCATACCTCGACCATTGCAAACGTACCAGAGGCGGGCTTGCTCCAGGTGCCGGAAGCATCGAACACCTGCTGATCCAAAGCAACACCATCCACGTACGCCTTGATTGACTGCTGGCTCGCCGTCTTCGTGGCACTGTCGGACGCCATGTTGTCTTCATCGAGGAACCATGCCGCTCCCGCCAGCGAGGTCATGTCGTGCAGGCCGTCAGGGGTGACCGCCCGCGTTGCGTCGGTCCCCGTTTCGGTCTCTGCCGTGGTGGCGAGTTCCACGATGCCGGCAACGGTGTCAGACGCGGTGGGCAGGGTCTCGCCCGCGTAGAAATGCACGTGGTCTTCGCGGGAGTAGCTCGTGCTTACCCCGACGACCGCTGCGGTCAGCGACACGTTTTCAGGAGCGATATCGGAAGCGAGACCATCGGCCACAGTCAGGGCCACGTGCTCGTAGCCGTCGTTGGCCGAGTTGCGGCGCACGTAGCGGCTGGCGACGGGCGTGTTTAGTTCGCCGAACGTCCCGGCGAAGCCGACTGGCCCCTTGAGCGTGCGGTCCAGTTCTTCCTGCTGCTGGATGTCAATCATCACCAGCTTGTCGAACTGGTTCTCGGTGTTCTCAGGCAGGTAGCCGCCTTGGTTGTTGAACTCCGTCTCCTGCTCCAGAGGCATCACGCGCTGGATGATGATGCTCTCGCCCGTGGCCAGTGGCGTGCCGCCCGAAGCAGGGTAGGTGATCGTGCCGGTGCCTGGATAGGCCGCGACAGTGACGCTGTAGGTCGTGGAACTGGTTCCCTCGGACAGCACGGTCTCGACGCCGGCCGAACTGACCTTTGTGACCACGAGGTCGGTGCTCTCGAAGATCACGATGGGGCTGAACGAGAACGAGGTCGCGACATCGTTACCGTTGCGCGTGACCTTCGCCGTGCTGCTTGAAACCGTCATTCGGAAACCCCCGCCAGTTGAAGATTGGTATCATATGCTTGCGCAAAGCGCAAACTGAGATCAGGTGATCTCACTCGCGGTCGACGCCGTAGGCGTATTCCCACCAGTCCACTTCTTCGCCCTGAGAAGCCTTAATCATCGCTTCAAGCGTCAGTGACACCTGAGACGTAGGCAGCTTGCCGAACACGCCGACAACATCCATGCTGGATTTCATCAGCGTGGTATCAAGCTCACCCTGTCCGACCTGTTGCGCGAACTTGCCAGCGGTCCCTACGACGCTGGTCTGGATGCCGCCCCCCGCGAAACCACGCGCAGTCGAAGAAATCTCTCGCACCCAAGGGACCCCATTCAGGATCGAGGAAGCCACGTTCCAGCCGAGGGCCATCAGCGCCTCGTCTTCATCATCGTCATCGTCTAGGAACATGCTCTCGATGGCGTACATGACCATAGCTTCGCCTGCGTACAAGGTCATCATGCGACTGGCCCAATCAATTGCCTCCATAGGCTTGCGGAAGTCGGTACGGCCGGTAACTCGCAAGGCCACGTTGTTCTTCGCGACGAAGTAGCTGATGAGGCCAGTCCAGATGCGGAACGCCTCAGTCTGACGCATGTTGGCGCTGGCTGTGCCCCGCTCGAAGGACGTGCGCTCTCCGAAGATGCCCGACGCCTGCGTGCGGGCCACCATGCGATCAGCGTAGTCGTTAGCCCGTTGGGCGTCGCCGTCGAACAGAGCCATGCCCTGTTCCTTCGTACCCATCCAGACCACGGTGTCGACAAACTGCTGGGCCTTCTTGATGCCGTAGAAGAAACTTTCGGACACGAGATAGGCGAAACGCTCCGAGGTCTTGCGGGCCAGCCAGCCGTTCTGGAGCGCCTCAAGGAAGTCCAGGATGTCCTTGTTGTAGGACGTGCTGCGCTCCGCCATGGCTGGGGTCTGTGATTGCGCGAACGTGTAAACGCTATTGGCGCCGAACTGCGGGGAGGTCAGCACCCGGAACAGTCCCACGCCAATCGGCTTCCATCCGGTCTCGGCGGCAGTCTGGAGCAAGCCCAGCGGCTGAAGCAGAACAGTAGAGATGCGGAAGCCGATCTTCGACACAGTGAAACCCGCGCGGGTCCAGCGAAGGAAGCTCTCTGCGAAACCACCGCGACGGATTTCTCCCGTGGTGATGTCGCCCAGCCACAGATCGCCCGCCTCCCACATGGACAGCAGACCGGCGTCCTTGAACGCGGACTTCAATCCCTTGTGGTGCCACAGGCGGTACATATCGGTGACAGCATCGCCCACCTCAAGATCATAGATGACCTGCTGGATGTGCGTCTGGAGCGCAAACACGTCGAGCAGGACGCTACGCTTGCCCGAGTTCTGTTCGCGCGCCTCGGTGAAGCCCCGTCGCGTATGACTGGCCACGGCGTCGCCCCGACGCACCGCCTGCATGGCCTCTTCTACGGTCAGGTTCGTCGACCCCTCGGCCGTGTTGTCAAACCGGAGACCGTAGTAGCCGCCCCGGTAGGCGCCATGCCTCGTGACGATTTCCTGCGCCTCGACACGTTCGCCCGGTACGTTCGTGCGACGGATGATGGCTTCGTTAATCTCAGGCCACAGCGTGTCGTTGAAGTCCCAAACGGCCTGAGCGAAGTCCCAATCTGCCTTGCTGGCATAGGCGTGGATCGCCTTGACTTCTGCCAGTGTGAGATCGCCGCTGTCGGTCAGTGCGTCCAAGTTGTGTTGGTTGCCGGAGTTGAGGAGCACCGAGACCACGACGTTGTGCGTCAGGTTCTGCCGGACGCCGGGGATGCGAAAACGCTCGTTGAACGTCTTGCGCACGTCCTCGGGGAAGTGCGTGTCGATGATCTCGAATAGCTGCTGGGAGACCTGCCGAATGCGCGGCATGTACCCGATCTGTCCTTCGCGGTACCCGCCGTTCATCGCCCTGTCGTAGCGGCCCTTGATGTTGGTGTACGCATGGCCGAGCGCTTCGCCGTCATCCAGCTGCACCAGCAAGGTGTCCATGCTCTTGACGACGGTGTTCCAGTAGAACTTGCCCCAGCGGCCGAGCGCCTCCAGATTGGTCTCCCGGCCGAGGCTGGGATTTGCTTTCGCGCGAGCTTTTACAGCGGCAATGATCGGGTCGACAATTTCCTGCCGCGTCATCTTCTCTTCTTCGCGGGTCATCGCGTCGAGCGCCAACCCCTCCTTGTACATCATGCGCGCGGCAGCGTGCAGGTCCTCCCACTCGGCCAGCGTCATCTCGCGCCAAGGCACCTGCCGATCGGCGTCCATGATAGCCCTCGGCAGTGGTATGCTGGTTCCCTCGGTTACCTGCTCGGCGACCCACTTGGCCAGCCACTTCTCGCGCGTGCGCGGCGTCATCTGAGCGCCGAAGCCGTAGCCGCCCAGCATGTCGCGGATCGCCTCGAAGAAGGTCAGCGGCAGCTTGGAGTTCTTCTTGGGCGGGCGCGTGAACTTGACGAGGAACTTCTGCTGCTTGGCGATGCGATCCCTGATCGCGTTAGCCTCGCGTGCCATCTCGAAGTTCATCAACTGGTAGAGCTTGGCTTGAGCCGCGCCACGGCGATCCCCGGCGCGCAGACGCTTGCCCGCCTCGCGAGACCACTTGCGTTCGTCGGAGAGAAACTTGCGCACGTCGATGGCACCGAGAGTTCGGCGCAGGAGAAGCTGGCGCACGGCAGCGCGAATGACCCTCGGCTTCAACCTGCCCTGCTTGGTGGCCTCGCGAAGCTGGTTGAGTTCCAGCGCCAGCACCTCGGCGTGGGTGTCGTCGTGCAGCGCCTCGATAGCTGCTTCGAGCGCCTGCATGGTGTCGCGCAAATCGCCGTGCCGGTCGAGCATAGTCTGCTGCGCCTGCTCCTCAACGGCCTCGGCCAGCGGCTTGAGTTCTGTCAGGCCGAACAGCATCTCGCCCGCTGAAGCAAAGCCGTTGTGCTCGGCGTAGACTTCGGGAGAGACGGTGGTCTCGCCCTTCTTCTTGGCGGCCTCGGGGGCGAAGATCGTGCGGCCTTTCGGCAACTTCGGCAGCAGGGCCAACTGCGCCGGGTTGCCCAGCACGGCCAGTGCCTCATCGCGATCAAGGCGCGGGCTCTCGCCCTGCTCGATCATGTCGACGGCGCGGTAGTACGGGTCCTGGTTGACCAGACGATCCCGCACCTCCTCGCGGACCTTCTCAAGCTCGGCCTTCCACTCGGCCGTCGCGTTGCGAAGGTCCTGCTTTAGCAGCCTCTTCTGTAGCTTCTTGCGCCCAGCCTCGGCCGCCCGCTGCACGGCAGCGAGGTAGCGGGCGTAGGCACCCTTGTTCATGCCCGCGTCGAGCGCGCTACGGAACAGGGCGCGCAGCCCAAGCTCGGTCTCAGCCAGCGTCACCGGCACGTCGATCTCGGCGGGGGAGCGGACGCGCTCAGGCTCGGCAGCGGCGGCTCTGGTAGCTCCGGTGTCCACTTCGAGATCAGGTGATCCCTCGGCGGCAGGGAGGGCCGCACCGAACGTGTGGGAGGTCCGCCCGATGCTTGCCACGACTTCAGGCGTCAGAACACCTTGAGCCTGCTCGCCACCATTCAACCATTCGACTTCAACGCGGATGAACTTCTCTCCTGTCGCAGCGGCCACGGCAATGCGAGTGTTACCTTCAACGACATAGGGCTCGCCTCTATGATTGACGGAGATCAAGATAGGGCTTTCGTCGTTGTTGAACCCCTCCTTTTCTACAGTCGCAGAGAGTTCGTCGAACTGCTCATCCCCCGGCTTCCGTTGTTCCCCCATGACGCCGGGAATTGTCGCCAGGAAATCAATCGGCAAGTACAAGCTGGGGCTGCTGTCACGGCTGCCTCGCCCAACGGATGCTGTCGTCGAGCCCGAAAGCCCACGAGCGTCAAGCCCGGTGGTCCGACCGGCTTCTGCGGCCTCCTGCATGTCGTCTTCAGCATACGCTTGCTTGTCCTTCAGCCATTGCCCACCGGGGTTGTCTCTATAGAAGACAATCTCTGAGGGCGCCTCCTGCGTGAGATCAGGTGATCCCACTTCAGCAGGGGCAGGCTCGTCGAGCGAAGCAAGCTCCTCCTCGACACTCGGAAGTTCTGCCGCTTCAGCCGTGGTCAGGCCATCAGCCTCGAAACGCAGATGGGCGGCAAGGGCATTGTAGGTGGCGTCCTCGCCGAGCAGGATGTTCTTGGCGAACTGCGCACCCGTGATCGTGACATCGCTGCCCAGCAAGCGCGCGTCCTGCGCCTGCTCCGGGCTGACGCCAAGGCTCTGCAACAGGGTGTCCGGTTCGACGCCGCTTTCGCGAGCGAAGTTATCGAGAGCCTCAACGGAGACGAAGACCGTGCGCACACCCTCGTTGGCCAGTAACTGTGCGACATGTTCTGCGGCCACGTCTGGATCGCGCTCGGTGACGGGCGCATCGAGCATCTGCTCGCGCACGTCGTCGAGAACTTCGCGCTGGTTCTTGTTGCGCTCAACCATCGTCTTGTCGCGGTTGCGCACCGACAGGAGAGACTGGCCGCCGACCATCGTGATGTCGAAGGGCGTCGAGGCGAGTTCGCCCAGCATCTCAAAAATGACACCGGCCCAATCCGTGACTTCGCCCTCGGTAGCGACCTGCGCAAGGGCCTCGCCGCCGGCACCGCCAGCCGTCTGAATGGATGCCTGCGCGACAAGATTGCCCAGCCCCCCGCCGAAAACTCTACCCGCAAGGCCAGCGGTTAGCGCGTCGAAGGAGCCGATAATCGCTCCTCGCGTGAAACCAAACTGTGCCGCCTCTTCCATAAGATCGGGATTGCTGACGACGGCCAGTGCGTCCTCAAACTTGGTGAGATCGTAGCCTCGCTCCGTCAGCCATTCCGCAGGCGAGGAGAAACGCTCGGTCAGCCCTGAGAAAGACCCGAGCGCGACGGCGCCCAGCACCGGTCTCCGGGTCGCCGCCGTGACCAGGGACGCGGCCACCAACTGAGGCGTGAACTCGGCCGCAGTTTCCAGGCCAAACGCCAGTGCGTTCAGGGGGCTGGACGCTGCGGCCCGCAACCCACCCATCAGGCCCCCGGTCTCAACACCGGCTATGACATCGCGCTCAAGCTGCTGAGCCATCTCTGACTTGGGCGTCTCAGCGATGCGCTGCCGGATCAGGCCAACCTCTTCCAGTAGTTGGGCCGCGCGCGTAGCGTCGTCCTGCCCGAGCGCGCCCGAGAGGCGGGAAGCGAGAAAACGCCATCCGGCATCAGCCAGTTCGACGGGGCCGGGTAGCCCGGCGACGCTAGGTGTGGGGTCAGCTTCGTCGAGGATTTCACCAAAGCTACGCGTAGCATCCTCGGCGCGCTGAGCCCGACGCTCAGCAGAAAACTGCGCGATACCGCCCTCGATCCGCAACAGGCCACGGGCCACGGCATTCCACGCGGACTGGAAGAAGCCTTCTGCCGCCGCCAACTGTTCCACGCTGTCGTGCGCCACTGACGCGGCATAGGGGTCGCCAAGCAACGCCCCGGTGGCCGGGCGGTCGTCGGTCAGGCGTAACGTGTCAGCCATTTTCTTCTGCTGCACCAGCGCGTCTCGATTACCCTCGACAACGCTTAGCCCCAGCCCGCTCTCTTGCGCCAGCCGCTGGTTCTCGGCAGCTTGATCGGGGTTCTGCTGGAGGCCCAGCCCAAGCATGACGCTGGAGCGGCGTAGCCTGTTCTGCGGTACGTTGGCGGGTTTGGGCGCGTCGACGGGTCCGAGGGGTTTGGGCGGCTGCTGAAACTCCGCGCCACTGGCCTGCTCGAACGTCAGAGTTCCGCTACGCTGCTGTTCCGCAGCCCGCTCCTCGGCGCGCCGAGTGATCTCATCAGACTGTAGGCCCTGAGCATCTTCGAATGACAACAGATCAGCCATCAGGGGGCCACCCTTCTCAAACCTTGTTCATCTTCGAACCACACCGCTATGGAGCCGTCCGACAGAGTGTAAGACTTGCCGTCGACCAGATCGCTCTTGTCAGAGGGTAGAACAGGGACGGTATACGCGGGGCCTTGGGTCGAGCGGAAGAAGTATGGAGCCCTGCCGAAGATAGACAACGACGGCCCTTGCGTAACAACCTCCCTGGTCAGATCGTCGATCAACTGATTGACCATTGGCAGGGTCACGGGACCCTCTTCTCGCAGAGCGTCGAGACGCAGTATGAACGCGGACGCAAACTTGCCGCCATCGTCGGAGTTAAGCTCGATCCCCAAATCGAAAGCGCGAGAGCGCAAGAGGGCGTGGGCGTCTTCGCGGCTGACGCCGGTCTCTTGGCCCGCTGGGTCGACGGCGCTGTCAAATCTCTCGCGGAACTGGCTGAACTCAACATCGGTCATGTTGGCGCGCGCACGAGCGAGCATGGGCACACCACCTGTCCTGATCTCTTCATCGGTCAGGCTCATCAATTCGCCGTACACAGCCCAGTCGGTCCTGGGACCCTCCACTCGGGCACGCTCGTAGGATCGCAAGGCGGCCACGGTCTGTGCGTCGGTCGACAGGACACGCCACTGGTCGGGGTTGGCCGCGATCCAGTCGTCAAGAGGCGTGCCGTTAGTCGTCGCGGTTGATGCGCTCTCGTAGGCGGAGTTCATCGCGGCTGCCTCAGCGCGGGTATTCAGCGTGTTCTCGATCTCCAGCAGCCGGATCAACTTGTCGCGCAGCTGGGTGTTGACGACGGCGTCGACGGCCGCGCTCTGCTGATCTTCAGGCAGGTCTCCGATGTCGCGTGCCATCTCCGCGGCCTGTTCGTCCAAGAGGCGATCTTCTTCTTCGCGCTCGAACGCAACCTCGCGGCGGCTCTCCCACTTGTCGGATCGCGCATCCTCGATCACGGTGCGGTCTTCATTGTACCGTCCCGTGATGTCGGCAAGTACGGCGTCTTCCAGTTTGCCGTCGTAGAAGTCTCGCGCGTAGGCAAGCTGCTCGGTATAGCTAAGACCCATCGACAGGATCGTGGCCGCCGCCTCCTGAGCGCGGTGGGCCAGCGTCACATCGTCGAGGGTCTTGGCCAGATCGGCGCGGCCCGTGCCCGACATGAGCGCCTTGACATCGTTGAAGATCGCCAAGGCGGCATCAGGGTCGTTGACCATCGCGGCCTGCACGACGCTCTTGCCCAGCACGTCATACTGCGCGACGATGGCGGCCTGCGTCACCTCGTCGGACCAGCCTTCGAGATCGCCTTCCCGCATGGTCTCGTTCACGATCACGGCGCTGGCTGCGTTGAACACCTCAGGGTTCCCGTAGTCGGCAGCGGCGTCGTTGATGTACTGAAGCCGGCGTGCGTCCAGCGTCTCGATCTGCGCCGTGATCCGCTCGGTCCCGAGGTGCGAGGCCATGCTGTCGAGGTTGGCGAGCATCTGGCTGGTCGACACGTCGGCGAAGACGGAACGCACGGCGTCGTTGCTGGCCCGGCCCTCGATCTCGCTGCGAAGGTCCTCGAGCTGCTGGCGCGTCGGGCCGAAGCCGGCGATGGCGTCGTTGCTCTTGGCCGAGAAGTAGCCGGGGCCACTCTCGCCGCCGTAAAGCATGGTCGAGACGCGCGAGCGCCACTCGGTCTCAAGCTGGCGTGCTTCGAGATCGTTGTCCTCGGCCTGCATCTGAAGCGCGAACTCACCGAGCGTGTCGGCCGCCTGCCCAAGCTGGCGCCCGCCCTGCACCAGTCCCGCTCCGTCGCCGCCGAAGGCGTCGAGGCTGACGCCCCCGATCTGCTGGTAAACGGCAGGCAGGCCCTGCTGCTGTACCGACCGTTCATTGATGACCGGGATGCGCGCCATCAGAGCGCCCCTCCGGTCTTGGTCGCCGGGGAGACGGGATAGGTCGGGACCTTGCTCTTGCTGAAGCTGAAAGCGCCAGCCTGATCGAACGTGTACCACTTCGAGGCCACGGTGCCGGCCGTGTTGAGCGCCGTGCCGAGGGCGGCCATGCGGCCCTCGGACTTCGCGGTCGCGCCACGAGCCCGCGCAAGACCGCTCTCGGCTTGGAAGTTGGAACCCTGCATACGGAAGCCGAAGGCTTCGCGCTGGGCGTTCGACTTGATCGTCAGGGCGTCAAGCTCCCCGAAGGCGGCCGTGTCACCAAGGGTGCCGATGACTGCGCCGCTGCCAAGCTGGACGTTGTTGGCTGCGAAGCCGACGCGCTGCCTGGCCAGCAGTTGCCGGGTCTTCAGCCTCTGCTCCTGCTCGGCTGCGGTGCCGCGTTGCTCGGCGTCCACGGCGAAGCGTTCGGACGCAATAGCGTTGTTCCGGGCGACGCCAGCCTCGTACTCGGCCATGGCCTGCGCGCTTGAGGCGGCCTGCTTCTGGCCCTGATACTGGACGTATCCGCCGATAGCCGTGGCCGCCAGCGAAGCCACGGCAAGAGCGGTTGTCGGTTCGCACATCAGGCCCTCGTCATGTCGAAGTAGTGGAACGGCTGCCCGTCAACTCCGAACGGTGCAGCAGGATACACCGTGAAACCCAGCCATCGCAACCAGCGGATCGAGATGAGGTTGCGGGCGTCGACGTAGTTGTGCAGGTAGCGGAAGCCGCAGTCGTCCGTCAGTTCGTGGAGGAACACACGGCTCAGCAACAGGAAGGTACGGGCGTGGCGTTCCAGTTCATCGGTGGCCAGCATCCACGGGCTGGTGCTCGTGCCGATGGGCGTGTCGGGGGCGTCACCGAAGACGATCACCGGCACGCCGTCGACCGTGCCCATGCTGGGGTCACGTGATCTCAAAACGGCGTCCATAACGGCGTCAACGGGTGCAAGACGATGTGAAGCCCATACCTCCTCACGGTCGGCCTTTCGGAGGCGTGACGCAAGATCGACTGCGAGGTCGCTTGCTGCGGGTACGATGTCGTAGACAGGCATGGGCTACTAATCCTCGATGTCATAGTCGAACTTGACAAACAGCAGGGACATGGGCAGGGGGTAGCGCTGGCGCGCGGTCAGGTAGACGTTGCGGCCCCAGCCACCGTTGAGCACGACCTTCTTGTCGCCCGTCAGCAGATCGGTCGGCGCGCCCATGCTCTCGAACTCGCGCTGCTTCATCTCGATCAGCTTGGAGGTGTCGGTGCCGAGGAACAGGCCACGGCTGCGATCCATGCGGACGACGATGTTGGGCACCATCTTCTTGCGCCCCTGCGTTACGCCCCGGCCGATCTCGAAGTCCAGGGTCTGGATTTCCGAGGTGTACTTCAAGCCGACATGGACGCGGCTCGCCTTGGTCGTCAGCGTGATCGTGCCCGTGGCCGAGACCGTGAGGCCCTCGACCACGTTGCCGTCAGCCAACACAGCGACAGCTTCGCCGGCCAGGTGGTGCAGGCCCGAGATCGTGGTCGCAGCCTTGCGCACTTTGCCGTCTGAAATGTAGGCGTTGTACGCAGAGCCATCAACACCGGATAGCTCGAAGGTGTTGGCCGCAGCGTTGGCGACTGTGTAGCGGTAGTTGTTTAGCTGGTCGGGCTGGCTCTCGCCGTCGTAAATGTCGACATCGACCGCCCACACGATGTCGGAGATGTCAACTTCATCGCCGTTGCTGAAACCGTGGGCCGTAGCCGTGATGACAACAGGGTTGGCCGCCGTGGCTCCGGTGATCGCGACCGGGCTGTCGAGCGACAGGCCGCAGTCCACGAAGAAGCAGTCACGCACGTCCTCAAAGCGGCGGTCGTGCAGGCGCTCGATGTAGCGCACGGTGTTGCCGTTGATCGTGCGCTTGACGACAAAGTAGGGAAACTCATCGACGTAGGCCGAGGAGGGGCGGAGCGTGGCCGCGTCCTCGATCCAACCGTCCGTCCAGCAGAGGGACCAGCCAAGCACGGCCTGCGCCTCGTCGAAGGTCAGGCACGCCAGCTTGCCGTCGCTGCGCACCACGAAGATCATGGGAATGGGCGAGCGCGAGAACGCCCACCTCTCGATGGTCTTGCTGCGGAAGAAGTGCGGCACGAACAGGGTCAGGTCGCCCTTGCCGATGAAGCCGTCAGCCTGAAGGGAGTAGCCGATGGAGCGGATCGAAGCCTCGGTCTCCTGCACGAACAGGATCGTGCCGTCGATCTCGATGGGCCGCTGGTGCCCCGAGCCCCACGAAGTTTGCGGCTTGAGCCGCGCCGTGGTGGCCTCGAAGCCGCCGTCCGAGTTCGACATGATGCGCCACTCGCCGCCTGCCGTCAGGACGATTAGGTCGTCGAGCGGAACGTAGTGCCGGATCGCGTTCACTTCATCGGACGTGAGCGCAACAGAAAAGGCGTCGGACGCCTCGGAGGGCGTCGAGATGCTGAAGTTGTCCTCGGCCCCAGGGACGGAGAACTCCGAAGTCGCGGGCTTGTTGTTAGACCCGCCCATGACCCGGCGCTGCTCATAGTAGCCCGCCGCGCCAGGATAGTCGTCAGCCTCAAGGAAGGGGTTGCGCTGGGCGGGCGGCGTGACGGTCAGGTCGGGCGTGATGTTGCTGTCGAGGAACGAGGTAAGCTCGGTGTCACCGATCCAGCCGAACAGGCCATTGCTCTCACGGTAGACGGAGTAGCGCGCCGCCCCGGTAGCGGCGGTCCATGCAATCGTGTTGGCCGGGGTCGCGTTGCTGTCGGGGATGCGGACAAAGGTCTGGTTGGCCGAGCCACCCGAGGAGTAGGCGGCGTAGCCGGTGCTGTCGATGCCCTCAAGCTCGAAGGTGTTGGCTGCAACACTGGCGGCCTTGAACCTGCGCTGGTTCAGCTCCGTCATGCCGACGACGCCCGTGATCTCCACCTCGTCGCCGTTGCTGAAGCCATGCGACGCCGCTGTCACGACGCCGGGGTTGGCCTGCGTAATTGCCGTGATGGTGCGCGTCGTGTTGTTGAGCGCCGGCAGGCTCTCCTCGAGCGTCAGTTCGGCCAGCGCCGTGACCATGTAGCGGAAGCTCGCGGCAGCCGACACGGCCGGCGTCGCCGTCAGTCCCGTGGGGTGATCCTGCGAGGGCTCGAAGGTCGGCTCGCTCAGGGTCCAGCTTGCGTGGCCCGAGCGCACCAGTTCGCGCACGGCGTAGCTGCGATGAGTGAGCGTCACGTGATCGGCCGACTGCACGAACTTCAGTTCGTTGAGATCGGCAAAGGCGTAGGGCGTCGTGACGGTGTAAAGGCGGGCCACCGTGCCGGCAGACAAGTACGCCGTGAAGGCGCTTGTGTTGACGTTGGCGCCGGTCTCTTGCGCCGTCAACTGGAAGGTGTTCGCCGCAGCGCTGGCGACGCGGAAGTACCTGCCGTTGACTTCCGTCATGCCGACGACGCCAGTGATGTACACGTCGTCGCCGTTGCTGAAGCCATGCGACGCCGCTGTCACGACGCCGGGGTCGGCCTGCGTAATTGCCGTGATGACGACCGCAGTCTCCAACACGTGCGCGTCGTCGCGGATCGGCCGCATGTAGAGTTCGCCAAACTCCAGCAAGTAGGTGTCGGTGTCGTTGAACTTGAAGGGGATGAAGCGGGCGCCCTCGTTGTGGTTCTTCACCGGCCCGACGAAGACCGTGCCGGGCCGGTTCTCGACTCCGCCGTAGTTCCTGATGAAGACGTTGGCGGCCTTACGCAGCGCGACCTGGTACTGCTCGGTGTCGACGCGGCCGTAAAGCTCAGGCGCGATCTCCCCGCGCGAGAACGAAGGCTGGAGATGTTCGGCCATGGGTCACGTCCTTCCCCTAATCCATTCAGCTTCCCGAGGTTTGTCGGGCGTCTCGCCATTGAAGTTGTTGGCAGCGGCCAGCGGCAGGAACGACATATAGAGGCCGTACTGGTCCGATGCCAGCGTTCGCTTGGCGGTGTTGGCATAGGCAAGCCGGGCCGCCAGCAGATGCGACAGGGCCGCCACGAATGTCGCCGAGTAAAACGCCGGGTCGGTGACTTCCCGCGTGTAGACGAGCACGGCGTCTTCGAGATCGGTCAGCAGGGTGCGCTCGGCAGCATCGTCGTCAAGCTCCACCGTGAACGCCGTCTTGTCGGCGGTCTTGCCCGAAGGGTTGACCAGCCGCAGGGGCATGACGCAATCGCTGGGCAGGACGTAGCGGTACGCCCAATCGGTCTCGGGTGCGTCGTCGCCGTGCAGAGCCAGCGTGGCCCGCCGACGCGCGAAAGACCAGTCGTAGGCTTCAAAAGCCTCCTTGACGCAGTTGTCGAACCAGATGTTTGCGCGCAGGGCCTCGTTGCTCTGCTCGCTCAGGCTCTCGATGGTGCTGTCCCCGATGTGAAGCAGCGCCATGTTTGCGATCTGCACCCTGCTCAGCGGCATGGCTCAGTCCTCCGCGTTGTGGAACATCAGGCGTTCTTGCGCGGGCGCCCACGCTTCTTGGCGCCCGAAAGCTGCGCCTGAAACTCTGCCTGTTTCCGAGCGATCTCGGCGTCTTCGTCGTCGCCCTCGTCTTCGTCGACCTGCTCGTCCTCGTCTTCTCCAGGCTGAGGCTCGGTCGGCATGGCCTCAGCGGCGGCGCGCTCAGGGTCGGCGTCGCGCAGTTCCTCGTTGGTGTCTGCCTTGGGGGCGGCCACGAACTCGGAGCGCAGGGTCCCCAGCACTTTCGCGTCGTGCGGCAGGAACTTGACAAGGCTCTCGGGGACGTTCTGGCGTCCCTTGCGAAAGCGTCGGCCGGAAACGGCCTGAAGACCGTCGCCCCGAACCTCGCTTGGTGAGAACCAGTTCCGCTTGAAATCGACTACAACTTCGCCCATCGGTCGGCTCCTTGGTTGCATCTAAAAAAAAAGCGGGGGCTCGATACGAACTACCGAGCCCCCGCTATCACCCCCCGCGAACTGAGATCAGGTGATCTCAGGGAAGCTCATCAGTTGGTGGCGTCGGGGTGCGCCTTCCAGCCAATCGGATCAGGCGACAGCCACGCCGTGATCATGCCGGTGTCGAAGCCGGCAGTCGCGACGACTGCGTTGATGCCGAGGAACTTCTCGTACTCCAGCCCCTCGACGGGGAGGGGGAACGAGAACTTCGCGCCAACAGGCAGGGACGCTTTCAGCATTGCGGCGGTTTTCAGGTGGATGGTCGACGTGGAAGCGTGGATCGCGGCGGTGTCGTCCGACACCAGACGAAGCTCCAGCGTCGCGCTGTCGCCGCCGTCCGTGAACGCTTCCGTCACGACCGTGTTGAGGTAGACCACCTGCCCGTTGCCGGGATCGGTCCCGGCAGCGCCGAGGTCGATTTGGTTGGTGAGCAGGTAGGTTCCGGCCTCCTGATCGAGGTCGAAGTCTTCCCCGATTATCGTCCGCTTGTCCATGATAGCCATGGGAGTTCTCCTTTCCGTCCGATCAGGACACGAGGGCTTCGTCGGCGGCCAGCGCGTCGCAGCGACGGACGGGGCAACCGTGGAAGCGGGTGACAGGGATACCGCCCTCCTGCTCAAGGGACAGCACGCTCTCTTTCAGCTTGTTGGACGACTGGCGCCGCAGGAAGGTCAGCGTGTTCCGGCTCATATAGAAAGCCGGGCGGCCGAGGCTGAGGTTGGGAACCCGTTCCATCGCCTGGAACATCAGGTCGGGCAGGTCGGCGCCCGCCGAGGCGTCCTTGGTCAGGGCGCTCTTGTCGATGTTGGGGATGCGGACGATGTAGCGCCAGTCACGCACGGTCAGACCGGCGTCCCAGCGGTAGTGCGTCCGATAGGCTTCCATGCGCCCGTTCGAGCCATCGGCATCCTCGATAGTGACCTGCCCCTTGTCGGTCATCTGGAGGCCGGCCTTCGAGCCCTTGGGCACGATGCCGTGGCAGGTGTTCGGCCCCCACACGACAAGCCAGATCGAGGCGTTGTCGCTGCCTGCACCGCCGCCAACGAGGATGTTTTCGGCATTGTCAGCCGAGAGCGAGTTGAAACGCGGGGCCAGCCCAGTGAAGGCTTCGGGCTCCGAACCCTCGTTGCCGTAGAACAGGGTGTCGGCGAGCTCTTGGTTCATGCCCTCGATGTGGGCGCGATCCTCCAGCAGGCGGAACTCGTTGGTGTTGCCGTTGAGGTCCGCCAGTGCTTTGTCGATTTCGGCGTAGGCTTCCAACATGCCCGTGTTGTCCGTCACCTGCACGGTGCGGCCCTTGTTGGGCTGTACGCCTGCATAAAGCTGGCGCCACGTCGGGGCGGGCAGACCTGCGCGGATCGTGGTGCGGTGGCCGGTCGGCAGGTTGCCTTCCATCCACGACATATCCATGAGGATTTCGTTGGTCTCGTTGAGGATTTCAACGATGGTTGCGATCTTCCCGTCCGGGTCGGTTGCCTTCGCCAGATCGAGAAGGGTCGGATTGGTCACAGACAGAGCGGCCATAGCCGGATACTCCCTTCAGGTGTTGTTAACTGCCGTAGAGAACGTCGGCTCGGGACTTGGGTGCATTGTTTACACCCCCGTTGCCCTTCACAAACGCATCTTCCGACATCGCCCTGCCAGCCCGAGCGAAGGCCCGGAGAACTTCAGGATGGTTCCCGAGGCCGATTGTCTCCATGACCTCCCGCAAACCATCGTTGCCAAACTGCGCGACGAACACATTGGCATGTTTCAATGTATCATTCCAGCCCTTTCCACCAATTTCGGGATCGGACTTGGAAGTGACCAGCCACTCGGCAATCTGGTCGGTCCAGTATTTCGCCGCGCTCTCCTGCTGCTGCTTGACGCGCTCGACCTCGAAGTCGATGAGTTTCTGCGCCGCGTCCTGCGAAAGGTTGAGTTCCCTGGCGACTTCGTTGAAGGCGGCAAGCTGGGCCTCGTCGGCCTCTGCGCCCTCGGGCAGCTTGAACGCCTCGTAGGCGTCGGGCGCACTCTCGACCTTCTTCTCGCCCTCGGCCGGCTCCTCGGGCGCGCCGTCTTGGTTGAGATCACCTGATCCCACTTCGGCGTCGTCAGCAGGCGGGTCCTGATTGAGAGCCGTCTTGGTGCCGGTGGTGCCGTCGACGGGCGGGTCCTGATTGGGAACCGGATCGTTATTCGTAATCGCCATTGTCTTCTTCCTCGCCTATTAGGTCGACCTGCTTCGCCCGCTCACTCGCCTCGACCTGCATACGAACGTAAGCGTTCGGCCTTACGGCCAGTGTTTTCTCCAGCAGCAGCAGCCCTACGCTGCGCTTGCCCGCGTTGAACGCGGTCCAGTGCGTGTTCTCGCCGGCGAACATCCTGTCGTCGTAAATCTTGGATACCGACAAGACATCCCAAAGCCAAGCGCGCCCTCCGGGGCTGTCGAGTAGTCGCCCAAGAGCCTCGCTCTTGTCAAGCTCCAGCAACTCCTGCGCGGTCTTGACTTCCTTCACGTCGTTAAGATCGCCAAAGTCAGCCACGGCTTGCTGCCTTTTGCAGGTCGGTCAGCATGTTAGCTTCGCCGCCGGTCTTCGCATCGGCAGCCATCTTGGCGGTGTTGGCCGCTTGCTGGCCCATCTCCATCATCTGCTGCATCTGCTGCATCTGCTGGCGCTCCTGCCTGACCTTGGCGATTTCCTCGTCACTGACGATGATGCGGGGCGGCACGCCGATGGCATGGGCGTATTCGTCGACTGCCTGATCGGCGTCGAACTTGTCTTTGATGCCCTCGAAGCCCAACCCGATGAGACCGCCCGCGTAGGCCGTGATGCGGTCAATCGAGGACGTGGCCACGCTGCGCTGCGCCATGGCAAGCGTCGAGATGAACTCGATCTTCAACTGCTGCCCTTCTAGCTTGGGCGGGGGAGGCGGCAAGATGCCGGCCTTTAGCGCCTGATCAAACGTGCGTTCGACCAGGGGACCAAGGAACTCGCCGTTGAAACGCTCCAGCACGGGGCCAAGCTGAAGCAGCCGCTCCTCGTTGCGCTGAATGAGATCGAACTGGTTGCGCGGCTGGATGCCCTCGATGTTGGTGATCGCAAGGAACAGATCGGTGAAGAACACCTCGTTGATACGGCGTTCCACGGCGTCGATGTCGGCGCGCATCTCCTGAAGCTGCGGCTGCACCTGATAGATCGGCTCCAGCTTGTTGTTCTGGTCGCCCTCGTAGGTGACTAGGCCGCCGGGCAGGCTGCTGACGTTGGCGTTGCGCAGCGAAGGCGGCCCCTTGAGCGGGGGGTTGACCATCTTGTCAATAGCCTGGGCCTTGCGCCGCTCCTCGATTTGAAGGCTCTTGATGTCCCCGAGTGCCATCATGGCCGGGCAATCGGTGCCGTAGACATCCTCATTGGTCAGGTCCCAACGGGGGCAATGCGCGGGGAAACTGTCGAAGCCCTTGACCCGCAGGAACTTGTTGCTTTCAGCAAGCGCGTCCGTACCCCACTCGAAGTAGACGGAGCGGAAAGGCTTGTTCTCCGAACGGGCCGAACGCTGGTCGACGTTGGGATTGGGCTCGATGAACTGGATGACACGATACCACTGGTGGTAGTTGCCCCGGTCATAGGCTTCGCGAACCTTGATCGAAACCTTGTCCAGTCCGTACTCCTCGATCATCTGCGAGGTCGTCATCTCGAAGTCGCGGACCAGCGTGTCGATTTCGTAGCGGCTGTTTTGCGAGATGAAGTAGGAGCCAACGGTCTGCGTGTAGAAGCGGGCCACGCTCTCGAAGTCGTCGACGTGCAGCATCGCCCCGGTGCCGAACGACAGAAGTTCACCGAGCAACACAGGCGCCATGGAGTAGAGGTTGCCGTCGTTAAAAATTGAGCGCAATTGTTTAGCGCTGTCGCTAAGCCAGATGCGCGAGGCCGGGTCCTCCATGACTTCGTTGTTCATTACTTCGAGGGCGAACCACGGGCGCGCGGGAGACATCATGCCGGCCAGCATCCCCGAGCGCGCGACACGGTGCGCGAGCGAGGCCCGGCTGTTGATGATGTTGTTCCACCGCTTGTCGCCCTTGTTGCGGTCCTGCGAGAAGAACCGGCCCCGGCGCGGCGTCACGAAGTCGCTCAGTTCTCTCCAGTGCCCGACGAAGCTCGACCGCTCGGTGTCGAGTTCCGACATGCGCGTGGTGAAATATTGCTTCGAGTTCTTGTCGAGCGGCCCAGCCATGGCTCAGGTCCCCAGCAGCGACTTGTAGCGCGTGGCGGTCTGCGCCGAGGCGATACCAAGCGGCGACGTGGCGATGTTCCGGTTCGCCATCGCAAGGGCCGCCCGCTTGCGCGTTGTGTCCTTGGCGGTCTGCACGGCCGGGTCCGTCAGAGTGGGCGCGGGCGCGGGAGCAGCCGGCAGAGGCGGCGGCGCGGCAATCGAGGGCTTGCTGGTGCCGATGCACATGGGTTCTATCTCCACAGGGTGAGACTAGGTAATCTCATTAACACGAGAAGCCTTGAAATCGCTCGCCAGTCGCTTGGCTGCTTTGGCGGCGCTGTCGAGGTCGCTTATCGCATGGTGCTTCGGTGCAGGAGGTAGCAGTCGAGGTCGGCGCCAGAACCAACGACGCTGAGGCGGGCGCGGATCATAAGGGAGTTCTCACCGACTGAGACGATGCCGGCCCCCGTGAAGGCGATAGCCGTGCCGTCAGGCTCGTGCATCTGAGCCCATGTCGTGCCGCCGTCGAGGCTGGCCTCAAGGATCAGGGTGGCGCCGCCGAACGTGCCAAAGACCTGTACCGATCGGTCGGAAGCGCCAGGGAACTCAACCCCCGAGCCGGTGTGGTTGGCGGTCGTCAGGGCCTCCCACAAGGTCAGGTAGGTGTTGCCCGGCTTCTCGGTAGTGATGGGAACGATGTCGGCCATTGCGTGTCTCCGGGGTTGAGATCAGGTGATCTCAGAAGGTCGAGTTCAGCGGGTCGTACTCGGATTGGACTGTCGTCGCCTGCTGGGCTCCGAACGGAGTACGTGACGCGGCAACTTCCTGAGCGAACGTGAGGCAGAGGGCGTCAGCCAAGTCGGGGGAAGGCAGGCCCCGGTCCTTCATGTCGCTCTTGCTCTCAAGGTTGATCTGGCCTTTAAGCGTATAGCCATACTCGCGCGCCGTCAATTGAGACATGAGTTCTTGCCTGATGTTTCCGACATTGGGCAGGCAGAGGTGGTCGCGCATCCTGTCCCGCATCCGCCCCCACATCTCGTCGCCCTTGTAGCGGTAGGCCGATGTGTCTGCTGGCCGACCACCGAACTGCACGTCGAAGACGACGTAGCCGAGGTTGTTTAACTGGTCGACGACGCCGGCACCAAGACCACCACCATCAACGAACAGGCCCTTGCACTCCATGCCGAGAGCCCGGAACTCCCTGACGACATCGACGACGCGGGTCGTCACCTGCACGGTGTCGAGCCCCTTGAACTGGCGAGGCGGAAACGAGCGCGCGTCGTCACCGATCCTCGGCCAGATGACGGTACTGTCGTCACCGAAACGGGCCACGTCCACGCCGATCACCAGCGGAGCGTAGCGGTCCCTCTTGACTTCGCGCTCGAAGGCGTCGGTCGTAAGGTCGTTGCCGATGAACTGGAGGCTGCCAGCCTTGGGGAACTCGCCCTTGACACGGACGCGGACAAAATCGCTGTCCTCGCCGTAGTCCTTCACCCACTGATCGAAGCGCTCCTTGTTCGTGATCGAAACCGAGCGGCTGTCAATCGAGCGCACCCGGAAGTTATCTCTGAACCTGCCCACGCACTCCTCGTAGAACCGACCGCTGTTGCGAGTGCCGTTGCCGAAGTCAAAGATCATCGGCTCGCCGTCAGTCGTGCCGCCCTCGCGAACCTCGAAGATTTTCTCAGGGATGCCGCTTGCCTCATCAAAGACATAGAACGGCGTCGAGTTGGCGGCGTGGAGACCGGCGAAGCTCTCGGAGTTCTCCTCGCGCGAAGTCTGGGCATCGCAGCGCCACTCCTGAGGATAGTCCCTGTGGGTCAGGCTCATGGCCCCCCGGCCACTGGTGTAGTTGAACCAGTGTTCGGTCAGGGACCGCCTGTGCCACTTGCCAACTTCGGCCCAGGTCTTGGTCCGGAGCTGCTCCGATGTCATGGCAGTCACGACCCCCTTGCAGAAGGGCCTCGTGTCCATGATGAACTTGATGAGCCACGCCACGATGGTCGACTTGCCGATACCATGGCCACTCACGGTAGCGAACTGGATCGGCTTGACAGGGTTGATGCCGTCGAATCCTCGGTCCCTGATCTCGCGCCCAAGGTCATCGAGGAACTCGCAGGCCCACTCGTCAGGCCCCCACGCGCAACCGAAGCGATCCCGGTAGCGGGGGGACAGCTTGACCATCTGGATCGACGGATCGCTGTCCCACGGGTACGAGAACAGGACATGGCCGAGGGGGTCGGCGTAGTAGAACGAGATTGCATCGGCGAGTATCTCGTCGGATGTCAACCGCTGCTGCCGACTACTCTTGGGCGTCCTCATCCTCGTCCTTGCCTTCCACGAACAGGGTCGAGCCATCAGGCAGCTCGACGATTTTCTTCATCCTGGCCCGGCCAGCATTGAGCTTGTCAAGGATGTTGATCTCGCCCTGGATGTTGAGCTTGTCGTTGTATAGCCCGAGGTGGCGCATCAGCTTGTCGATGGCCCCCAGCTTGTCATGGGTCTTGATCTTGACCTTCCGCACGTTCTCAGTCCACTCACCGCGCCCGGTGACAAAATCCTCGACGATGAACTCGGCTATGGCCGCGCGCTCCTGCTCCTCCAACCCGGACAGGTCCAGACCGCCATCGCTTTGCCTGATCTTCTCCATGATGTCTGGCAGGTTGCTGAAGGCCAGCTTGGCCAGTTCACCCAGCAAGTTCTCCTGCGTGACCTCCCACCGCCTGGCCATCTGCTCGCGTCGCCACGCCACCTCCGCGACAACCTCGGGGCGCTCGAAGATGGTTTGGTTGCGCGCCCGCGCGGTCTTGTGGGCGTACCCGGCGTCTGTCATGGCCTGGTAGCGATCAAAGCCATTCTCGAAATAGTTGTCGACGACCGCAAGATGCTGAGGGTTCAACACGGGCCGGATCACTCGACCCTCCGCGTCACGCGGCACAATTTCACGCAGGATGCGCTGCATGTGTTTGGTATCGGACTTCTTCACCCTGTATTTGCGCACGGGCATCTTGGCGTTCGGATCGGCAGTCATCGGTTTCGTGGCCACTGGGCATCCCATCGTCACATGGCGAAACGCTCCGGGCAGGCCGTGGGCCTCGGTGCAGGGGGGAGACCTTGGGGAAGGCATCGCACCGACCGGCCCGCCCGGAACGCGGGGGAGCATACACTCAGCGGAGGCACGGGGCAAGATGGCAGGTTCTGAGATCAGGTGATCTCAAATGCGAGGCGTCTTTTGTTTGATGGATCATCCGACTATCATTCCGCGATTATCTGGCGAGATGATCTACTTTTTTCTGGAAATGCGCTGGGGAAGCCCTTGGGTTCATAGGGGGTCCTGCCGCGCGAGCCCCCGCCCG
>JAQCEV010000046.1 GCA_027618515.1 Chloroflexota bacterium
TGAGGCGGGGCACCGCCGGGATCGCGGCATGCTGCGCTACCGGCAGGGTCATCGAGCCTCGGCGCTTGAGGATCTGGAGCGCTATGTCGACCCTATCGTGCGCGCACCCGACGCCTGGTACGTGCGGCGGATGATAGAGCGCATCAACAGCGGTGAGGCCTAAGCTGGCACGCGCGGGTTTTCCTGCACGAAGGACATGAGGAACATGCCGATGATGTAGGTGAAGGCGATGACGGAGAAGGCGACGGAGAAGCCGAAGAACTCCATCATCACGCCGGTGGTTATGCCCCAGATGGGTACCGAGATGAAGCCGATCAGGAAGAACGCACTGAAAGCGGCGTCACGTTCGCTTTCTTCCACGGAGTCGGCAATGAGCGCTTGGGTAAGTGTCATGCGGGAGTGCGTAAACACTCCATAGATGAAGAGGCTGATGAACAGCGGAATCAGCGAAGGGCCCATCCACGCGACGACCCAACTGCCGATTGCCGACAGCAACAGCGATGCCTGAAGAACACGTTTGCGTGAGATGCGGTCTGACAGCCATCCGAAGCCGATAGGGCCAACGATGCCACCAGCCTGCTGTGCCGCTTTGGCCAGGCCTGCGACCCCAAGAACCAGGCCGAGATCTTTGACGAGGTGCGGGATGAGGTAGGTGTCGTTGATGCCACCTCCCCTGCCCGCTGCGCCGACCATCATGACCGAAGACACGACAAGCATGTTGCGATTGCGCAGCACGATCTTGTAGTTCCGCAGTCCTTCCTTGAGCTTGCCCTTGCTACTCGTGCCACTTTGGCTATTCGCTTGGTCTACGGGCGATCGGGGATAGAGACGCGAGAGAATCAGGTATCCGATGCCAATGATCACGCTGAGGATGGACATGATGAGCAGGGTTTGACGCCAACCAAGGGCAACGACCATGAGCGGGGCCAGGAGCGGTGCGGCAAACCCGCCGATACCCGCGAAGCTGACGTTGAGGGAGAGGATGGTTCCTCGGTTCTTGGGGAAGTGGCCCGCGAGGAAACTGGCACCAACCGGGTGTTGCGCAGCGGAGCCCGCTTCCACCACGGTTCGCCCCGCGCCAAACGCAAAGAAGGAGCCAGCGAAGCCTGAAATGGCGACGCCGATGCCCATGATGATGTTGCCCAGCCCCAGTAGGCGTGTTTTTCGGGCGAACGGGGTAATCAATCCGAAAGACCCCTGGAGGATGCTACCGATGGCGTTGCGGACGGCGACGAGGATCCCCAACTCGACATAGCCGATGCCGAACTCCTTCATGATGTCCACGTACATGAACGAGACTATGCCGTTCTGGAAGTGGTTAACGGCGTGCGAACCGTTGGTCAGCCATAGCGCCGATCGCTTCTCAGCGTCGGATACTTCATCTTCAACCGGGAGCGCACTCGTCACGGTATCCACCGTGGCGTCTTCACCTTGCTGCATTGAATCTCCAGTGGGCGTGCGCGCCTGGTGTCGCGCGACAGGGTGCTGGGAACATACAGCTACGGCACGAGAAAGTGAAGTCCATGGTGTTCACGTCATCGCCTAGCGATTCGGCGTTGGCGTTGGATCTTGGAGACCAGGCCGTACCTGGTGCGGAGAGCGGGGAGGGATGTAATCGAGCAGCGTGAGGCCTACCTCTAGCGGCCCAGTCCCGATGACGGCGGACCAGCCTTCGACCTCCTGCGCGGTGGCGAAGTCGCCCGTCATTCGCAATTGCAGACTGGATGTGCCGATCTCAACGGGAGAATTGAGCACTAGGACATCATCGACGATCAACACGAGAGTGGAGTCCGAGCCGGGTGGCAGCTGGCTGACCACGCTATTGAGCAGTGCCTCCCCTCGATCGGTTAGGCTGATGCCGGTGGGAGAGGTGGGTCTGAGCGGGGAGTGGGTGGGGCTGGCGCGAAGGATGTGGCTGCTGTTCACGCCTGTCGCGGTGTCGACGTACCCCTGGTCGATTTTGCAGTCGCCGGTAGTGCACCGGCGCAGCAACACCTCCACGTAGCCCACCCGACCGAGCGCTGCGGCGACGCGCTCCGGTGGGAAAGTCTGGCCGATGAGACGAATCGTTAGCGTGCCGTCGGCGATCGAGGTGCCGCTGCCGGTTGACCCAATGGTACTGAGACGGTCGGAGACGATCTCTCGTAGATGCTCCTCTTGAAATTCCCCGTCGATCTCGAAGACATAGGTGGCGAATTGGGCCGGTTCGAACTCAGCGGGCAACTCAATCTCGACGGCGCTCCCGTAGCCCGACAACCGGCTGTCCACGGTGATCGATTCGCTCTCCGGCCCCCCGCTGCCTGAAGGCCGATCTGCAGCCGCATCCACCCGTATCACAATCCTCACGATGCGATAGGAGTCGGAAGCGATGTAGATATCGATCTCTGCCGTCAGTCGTCCTCCGTATATCCCGGATGATGTGCCGGTCACGAGATGCACCGTTCGGGCATCCAAACTTGCTTGGGCATCCCACGAGATGGGATCGAAATCAGCGGGAATCGCCACCGGCGGAATCGATGGGGGGCGACCCGACATGTAGAACGCTTCTTCCTTCCAAGGCCCTTCCACCGGAGCAGCCGTCCTACTCACGACAACGCCGTCGACCGCCAGCCACTCGACGATCGCACCGCCGTAATCTCGTGATGGGTCGGCGGCGTAGGTGTCGCGGGTTGAATAGCTGCGGCCAGGGCCACGCTCGCCTTCCGTGGTGATCACGCTCACCGAGGGCTGTCCATCCCGGACGCTCTCGTTACGGATCGAACGGTTGAAGGAGTAGGACTCGACTGACGCCATGGCTGCGGTCGTGCGCTCCAGCACCTCTTCTACCGTGGTGGGCGGGAGTGGGGTTGGCGTGTCGGCAGGCGCGCCGCAGGCAACGAGGAAGGCGAGTACGGTTACCAGGGATAGAGAGCGGGTCAGCATCGGTAGGTTCTCACAACATCTTTTCAGGATATTTCGCTATGGTATGATAGCGGAATTAGAGCAAAAGAGGCCCGCTCATGAACTGAGCGGGCCTCTTTGAAGTGCTTTCACTCCAGGTAATCTGGCTGGGCTTTATGCCTTGGCGATCTTGTCCATGTAGGGCTTCATGCGGGGGTAGACCTTCTGGACGTTGGTCTCGAAGAGCTTGACCTTGTCCTCGTCCGTGAGCCACTCGATCTCGTCGAGGTAGGGCTTGGTGTCGTCGAACTGGCGGCCGGTGGCTGGGTCGACAGCCTGGACGCCACCGATCATCTCTGAGGCGAAAAGGACGTTGTCCACGCCGACCTTCTTGATGAGGAGCTCGACGGCATCTTGGCTGTAGATGGCGGTGTCGAAGTAGACCTTCTTGACCCACTCTTCCAGCGGCTCACGCTTGGCCATGATGCTGAGGCCCTGGAAGCGAGCGTACTGGAACGGAAGTGATCCGCCACCGTGCGGGAGGATGAATCGAATGCCGGGGAAGTCCTGGAGGATGGTCGAGTCCATCAACTGGTACATGCCGGTGTTGTCGACGTTCATGTAGTGGGAGCCGGTGGTGTGCAGCGCGGGGTTGCAGGTGCCCGACCCGTGGATCATGGCAGGAACGTCCAACTCAACCATCTTCTCGTAGAGGGGGTACCAGAACTCATCGCCCAGCGGCGGGTCTTGCCAGTAGCCGCCCGACGGGTCGGGGTTGAGGTTGCAGCCCACGAATCCGAGCTCGGTGACGCAGCGTTCGAGTTCGTCAACGCAGCCTTGGATCGACTTCAGCTTGGGTGACTGCGGAAGCGCAGCGACGCCGATGAAGCGGTCGGGGTAGATGCCAGCGACGCGGGCGATGAGGTCGTTGGAGACCTCCGTCCAGTTGCGGCTGATGCGTTCGTCTCCGAAGTGGTGCCCCATGTGGGAAGCCCGAGGGGAGAAGAGCGCGACATCTGTTCCGCGCTCGTCCTGCAATTTGAGCTGGCCGTTGTCCAGCGACGCGCGGATCTCGTCGTCGCTGACATTGACGGGGTGCTTGACCGGGTTCCCCAGGAACGCGATCTGCGTAGCGCGGAAGATCTGCATGCCTGCGGGAGCAGTCGTGTAATGGCCGTGGGAATCGATGATCATTGAGTGCTATCTCCTCGGTGTCTCTGATCTACTCATGGCATTCGCCTCGGCGAACACCGTTCGGCATGGTACCGCGCGAAGGTTGCCTAGGCTAGCGCGTCGGCGCCTGCCTGGGCCATGACCTCATCTTGGTCCGGTGGGCCGCCACCGACGCCGATGGCGCCAAGCAATTCGTCGCCTCGCTTGATGGGCACTGCGCCCTGCACCCAGGTGACGCGTCCACCGTAGAGGGCGGTTACGTGATCCTTCAGGCCATCAGGGAAACGGTCGGCCGCGACGCCGCTGGGTGTACCACGGGAGATGACTGTCGCGACAGCCTTGCCACGCACGACGTCAGGCGTGAACGGGTTGGTGCCATCCATGCGAATGGAGGCCACGACGCTGGTTTCAACGTCGACCACGGCAACGGCGACGTTGTAGCCAAGCTCTTTGGCTTTGGCGAGCGCGGCGTCGATGGCGGTCTGGGCGTCTTTGAGTGTGATACTGCTCATTTTGGTCCTTCTTAATCTGGTTTGTTGCGGACTGAGCTTGAATGGACCCCCACCCCTAGGAGCGACGGGGCCCAGCCGCCGAGTGGCGCGTCCGTTGGGGTGGGTCCAAAGTGGCCCATTTTGTCTCATTTACTCCTGAGCACTGGGCCCAAGACACATGCGCCATCAGGCCAACGCAGGCAGCACAGCGTAGCGTCCTGCGTGCCATTCTCGCTAGGGGCAACTGTCACTAGCCGGAGGTTGCGTAGCGCTGCTCCAATTCGGTGATGCGTTCGAGGCCGAGGGCGTTTGCGATGTCCATACGGAGGGCGCCGCCGGTGCCCCAGGGGGACATGGCGGATATCTCACCCTTCTCTTTAAGCTCGACCATCATTTCCTTGATGATCGGGTAGAGGGCGAAGACCGGGCCACGGTGGATCTGAATCTTGAAACCAGCCGCCGCGACATCGGTGGGCGGCAGCTCTCCGTTGTACATGCGCGGGAGGTCGTTGAGCCGCGAGGCGAACTCGGCGAGGTCGTCGGCGGTGCGGATGCCGTCCACGAACACGAGGTCGGCACCGGCGTTCACGTAGGCGCGACAACGACGCTCGACATCATCCCAGCCGTTGACCACCAAAGCGTCGCAGCGAGCGATGACTACGAAATCGTCGTCAGAGCGTGCCTCGACGGCGGCCTGAATCTTTCGGGCTGCCTCGTCCATCTCGATCACCATCTTGCCATCGAAGAAGCCGCATTTCTTGGGTGCGACTTGGTCTTCGATATGCACACCGGCCACGCCTGCCCTCTCGTACTGGCGGATGGTGCGGCCGACGTTGATGGCGTTGCCGTAGCCGGTGTCGGCGTCGGCGAGGACAGGAACGGAGACGGCCTCGACGATGTAGGCAGCGTTCTCGATCATCTCTGTCTGGCTGAGCAACCCGACATCCGGGATGCCTTTGGACATGGAGGTGCCGAAGCCCGACATGTAGACGGCATCGAAACCGGCCTCCTCCGCGATGCGTGCGGTGAAGCCGTCATAGGTGAAAGGCGCCAGTAGCGTCTCTGGGCGCGCAAGCAGTTCGCGGAGTTTGGTCGTGGCCTTGGTCATGATGCGTCTCCTGCCGTTAGCTCCTGGAGTCCCGCCTTGAGGATCGGCAACCAGTCGGCCAGAGGCGTGGTAAGCGGCAACGTGATCTCAATCACCTCGCGCTTCATCATTCCCCCATCGCCCTTACCCCAAGCGCCGGGGTCTTCCTTACCCAGTTCAACGTTGATGGATTCCCGATCGATGCCTAGTTCGTCGAGGACATCGTAAACCGCAGCCATATCTTCCATGGTAATGATCTCGTCCATTTGAGCCCTTCTTACGCAAAATTTGATTTAGCCGTTGCGATCAGCGGCGTCCGGCCGCATCGGATGCTCTGCCAGGTACCCTGGCCTGTCAACCGGCCTGTCAACATCTTGGGGCAGCGTAGAATCACCTCACCGTAACGCCCGAGACATTTCATTGGAGTACCGTGCCGCCGCAGCGAATCTACTATGGCTGGGTGATCGTCGGTGTCATGTGGCTCGTGAGCCTGGCATCGCACGCCTCAGCCACATTCACGTTCGGCCTATTCGTTCTGCCGATGTCCAACGATCTCGGCGTTTCTCGAGCCGCGGTCACGTGGCTCCATACGGTCAGGCTGGTCGGTAACGGGGGCACGTCGTTCCTGTTCGGCCCCCTGGTCGACCGCTTCGGTTCACGCCTACTCGTACCCGCTGCCGCAGCGATCGGCGGTGTTTCGTTAATCCTCGCTAGCCAAGCTGGCGAGGTGTGGATGCTGCTGGTGCTGTTCGGGGTGATAGGCGCAGCGGGCGTCACTGCGCCGAACAATGTCATCATCAACGTCCCGGTGGCGAAGTGGTTCATCCGTCGAAGAGGCAGAGCCGTTGCCGTTGTAGCGTTCGGTGGTGCAGCAGGTGGCTCGATCTTTGCCATCGTCCACGCGTTGATGATCGGCAACTTGGGTTGGCGCGGAACGTTCCTCGCCTCAGGCATCATCATGATCGCCCTGGCGGTTCCCCTGCCCTTGCTCTTGTTGCGGAGAACGCCAGAGGACATCGGACTGCTTCCCGACGGAGATACCCCAAGGCCCGACGGGGAGGCCCTCGCGACGCCCGCAGAAGAGGTGTGGACCCCGAAGCAGGCGCTCCACACGTTTACGTTCTGGAAGATCCTCGTGGCCTACATGCTTACCAGCTTCGCGACGGGTGCGTTCGTGGTCCACCGGCCTGCGTACTGGACCGAGCTAGGGTTCAGCGACGGCTTGATCGCCGCGGTGTTCGCGGTGGACTCGGCAACGTTCGCTGTCGTGGCATTGGCCACGGGCTTGTTGTTGGAACGCGTACCTGCTCGGTTCGTAGGGGTTGCTGCTATGAGCACGCACGGGCTCGCCATCGTGCTATCACTCACCGTGATCTCGGAACCCGCGATCTTCCTGACAGGCGTGATGATCGGAGCAGGCGCAGGAGCCAACACGGTGGTGCAGAACACGATCTGGGCACAGTACTACGGGCGCACGTTCCTGGGCCGGATCCGTGGGATCGTTCTGCCGACGGCGATGCTTGGGCTGGGGCTGGGTGCACCCACTGCGGCGATGCTGTATGGGGTGTTTGGGAGCTACCGGCCATCGTTCTGGGGTCAAGCAGGCCTGCTGGTTGTCGCGGCCGCACTGATGGTTTTCGCCACGCCTCCAAGGCACAAGCCGCGCCCTACGGCTTATGTTGACTATGGCTAGGCGGAGCGGACGGTGCCGTAGACGCCGTCATAGCCAGGCTCGATGGTCACCCGCCCTTCCCTCGCGGCGATGACACCCAGGGCGACGCTCTCTTTGGCGATGGCGGCGATCGCATCCAGCGTAGCGTGCTGGATAATGTGCGACTCGGTGCCAACGTGGGCGATGAGCTGGTCGTAGATGGTGCGAACCCCTTTGGTTGACGGGCCACGCCCCAGCGCGTGGGCGATCACTTCCTCTAGGGGTACAAGCCGCCGGAATGGAGGGCGTCGACCGGAAGGGTCAACGAACAAACCGCTCTCACTCTGCTGCACGGTGTCCGGCCTACGCGAGAGAGATTCGATCCTGTTGAGGACGCCGACGGTTAGGGTCCGGCCGCAAACGGGACATCGATCGCCTCGTTCGAGTGTCACCGCCGGATGTTGGCAAACGCCGCACTTACGATGGCCGTCATAGTGGTACTTGCCTTCTTCCGGGAAGAACTCAACCGTGTGGTCGATCGCGCCATCGACGAGTGCCTGGCAGAAGCTGTCGTAAGTCGGCTCTCCAGCAAAGACGGTGAACTCGCGGCCCATGCGTTGCGCCGAGTGGGCGTCCGAGAAAGACACCAAGCTGACGCCATCCAACTCAGGGATGCGCCAGTTCATCGATGGATCGCTGGAGAGGCCAGTCTCGACGGCGTGAATCTCGCCCACGAGGTCGCCGAAACAATCCTCCAGCGAGTCGAAGCCCCCCTTGGATCCGTAGACGGAGTTCCAGGGCGTCCACGCATGAGCGGGGATGACCTCGCATCGATCGTCGATGCTCAACGCGGTTGCGAGCACGTCGTGCGACGACAGCTTGAGCATGGGTCGGCCATCAGCGGTCAACGAGCCATGGGCCGCGAACGCCACGCAAAGCTTGTGAACGACGTCGAAGTTGGGTGCGAACAGCAGCAGGTGGACGCGATGGGAGCGCCCGCCCTGCGGGTAGATACATGAGACCTCTGTACCGAGGATGAACTTCGGCGGTGGCCATGCATCGGCGTCCGGTTGAAGACCAGGCGCGAGCTCGTAGATGTCCCCGCCTGTCGGCACCAAGCCACGCTCCAAGCGGTCCAGCCAAGCGGGGTGCGTGAAATCGGCTGAGGCGATGAGGTCGATGCCCTTGATCGAGGCCCAGCGAGCCATGAGCGGCAGATCGAGGCTAGGGCTCGTGGCGCGGGCGTAGGAGGAGTGGAGGTGGAGGTCGGCGGCGTAACTCACTAGCCGGCGATCCACTCCCGCGAGTGGGTTGGGGTCATGGCGATCAGCGCAACATCGAAGCGCCCGCGCACCTTCTCGATGTACGGGAGCCCCCCGTCTGGCCCTTCGTACCGGGAGGCGATAGCGACCGCACGCTCAGTGATGTCGCCGCTGACGATGCCTGCGACGCCATTGGCGACGACGTAGGCGTATGGCGTATCACTGGACGCGATGGACAACGTCATGCGTGGGTCGCGTGCGAGGTTGCGCATCTTGAGCGATGTGGCAGGCGTAAAGACGTAATAACGACCATCTGCGAACTGGTACCACACAGGCACCGAGTGCGGTGAGCCATCGGCGCGAAGGGTGATGAAATGGGCGATGTTGGGCAGTGCAAGGAAAGCGGCGGTTTGCTCAGGAGACATCTTGGCCATGGAATCAACCTCTAGGGACGTGGGATTCGATCGACGATACGGGCGGATGCTAGCGTTGGCAGGTAGCGCGCACAAGCGCCCGCTCCATGTTTCGCAAAGCGTCGCACGGAGGCGATGCTCGCTCCTGAATCCGTTGACTGAAAACCAGGAAAATTGATAACCTCCACGAGCCGTCACGCCTTAAATAAGCGCAGGAAACGGCTAATTTTGGAGCCCCTGGACAACACATGAAAATCACCGGCGCGATTGGCGTTTGCGAAGCCCTTTTGAAAGAAGATGTGAATGTCATCTTCGGCTTCCCTGGAGGAGCGATCCTCCCGTTCTACGATGCGCTCTGGCACTACCCCCAACTCCGGCACATCCTGGTGCGCCACGAGCAGGCCTCAGCGCATGCGGCAGAGGCGTACGCCCGGGTATCCGGCAAGGTCGGCGTGTGCGTAGCGACGTCTGGGCCTGGTGCGACGAACCTGATGACGGGGCTTGCGGCAGCCAAGATGGACTCCACGCCGATGGTGGCCATCACGGGCCAGGTCGCTCGTGCCTTCATGGGCAAAGAGGCGTTCCAAGAGTGCGACACCGTCGCTATGGCGACGCCAGTGGTGAAGAAGGCGTTCTTGGTGATGGACCCGAACGACATCGCTTGGACGATACGTGAGGCATTCAGGGTCGCCACCGAAGGCAGGCCCGGCCCGGTTCTCGTCGATCTGCCGAAGGATGTGCAGGCGGAGGAGATCGAGTTCGAGTACCCGAAGACCAGCGAAGTACGCCCCGCTCCCCGAGCGTCCGCTAGCAAGATCGAGGAGACGGCAAGGCTCCTGAATGAGGCGCAACGACCAGTGCTGATCGCTGGGCGCGGCGTCCACATCTCACGTGCGTGGGACGAACTCGCGCAGCTCGCTGAGAAGGCCAACGTCCCGGTGCTCAACACGCTTCACGGAACAAGCGCGTTCATTCGTCATCACCCGCTGGCCATGGGCATGGTTGGCATGCATGGCATGTACACGTCCAACCTCGCGACCGTCGAGGCCGATCTGATCATTGGCGTTGGCATGCGTTTCGACGACCGTGTGATCGGACGGCCAGGATCGTTCGGGACGAACGCAAAGATAGTTCACATGGACATCGAGAAGAGCCAGATCGACAAGAACGTGAAGGCTGATATCGCACTGGTGGGCGACGTGCAGGAGACCCTGGACGCGCTCCTGCCGTTGGTTCGGCACGAGCCACGCCATGCGTGGCTGGAGCGGCTGGCCGACTTGGACCACGGCCACCCCAGCCTGGACGTGCCGGACACCGAAGTGGTGACGCCCCAATACGTGCTACGCGAGCTCAACAAGATCGTTGAGCACAGCGCGGACCCGGTAGTGGTGACTGGTGTCGGGCAGCACCAGATGTGGGCGGCCCAGTACATGTTCATGCCATCAGTGAACAGCTTCGTGTCGTCAGGCGGACTTGGCGTGATGGGCTTCGAGATACCGGCGGCTATCGGTGCGCAGATTGGCAGGCCGGGCGCGACCGTTTGGTCGGTGGCGGGCGACAGCGGCATCCAGATGACGCTTCAGGAGTTCGCGACGATCGCGCAGGAGCATCTGCCGGTGAAGATCGTGATCATCAACAACGGCTATTCCGGGATGGTGCGACAGTGGCAGGAGTTGTTCTACGACCACCACTACAAGGCGGTGTCGATCAGCAGCCCTGACTACGTGAAGCTCGCCGACGCGTACGGGATCGCGGCGATGAAGGTCACGGAGAAGGATCAAGTCGGGATGGCGCTGGCCACCGCCGCGAACCACCCAGGGCCATTCGTGATCGACTTCCGCGTTTCGCCGGAAGAGAACGTCTATCCGATGGTGCCTCCTGGCGCCTCGCTCGCAGAGACGGTCGAAGATCCCCGCGTGGTGCACTATCGGCAGCCGATCCACGTATGGCCTGAGGGGCTTGTCAGTTACCCATAAGCCGGGCTTGCTGGGTTACTGGTACGGAGTTACTTCAGGTCGTTACCGCCGTCAGGGTAGTGTCGAAGCTCAAGCGTCACGCCTTCCGGTGACACGAGGTATGACGATGCCCCACGTCCACGTGCGCCGAAGCGCGATTGCTTGGGGCCTGGCTCGATGCCGAATGCAACGACCTTGGCGAGGAATTCGTCGAGCCCACCGGGTTCGATGACCAAGCAATAGTGGTCGAGTTGCTGACCGGCAGCTTCGCCAGAGGGATCGTCTGATCCGAACACGTCGATGATGGTGTCGGCGTTGATGCGGACTGATGGGAAGCGCACCTCACCGGCACGCCAGTCATCCAGCCGCACGCCTTCAAGCCCCAAAACGTTGCAGTAGAAATCGAGTGAGCGCTCAACATCGGGCGATTTCAGAACGATATGATCCATTGCTGTGATGCGTGACATTGTTGTTCCTCCACAAGAATCGTAGTCAGGTTAGCCCTGGCCGACGAGAGCATTCTAAGGCGTTGCGTCATCCGGCAGTTTGCCTGAGACATATGGTGGAAATCGCATTCCCGGATTACCCACGATTGGCGGTTGACAAGATTTCCGTAGGCCTTTAGGGTGCCCTAAGTCGCTTTTGCAAACCCTGTTGGGTTGGCGACTGTACGGATTTCAATAACTCTTTTTTCTGGTAGTGACTAAGTGGAAGGCACCTCGACTTCTGGCCCCGCTCTCTCAGCCCAGCGCCAGCGGACCGGCCACACATCACCGGGTCGCACAGAGCTCAAAATCCTGTCAGACGGCACCTACAAAATCGATGGTGGCGTCATGTTCGGTCAGATCCCAAAGGGACAATGGCAGGATTGGATGCCGGCGGATCGCCGGAACAGGATCAAGCTCGGCCTTAATTGCCTGCTGGTTCGCATCGGCACGCAGAATTTCTTGGTGGACACCGGCACAGGCGGGAAGCATACCCCTGAGCGCCGTGACGACTTTGGACTGGTCACATCACAACTTTTGTCCGGGCTGAAGGCCAACGGCCTCGGCGTGCAGGACATCGACGGTGTGGTGCTCTCCAGCCTGCATTTCGAGCACACCGGCGGATGCACCCGCGTGAACCGACGAGGGGAAGTCGTACCGACTTTCCCGCAGGCGACGTACTACGTGCAACGTGAAGCCCTGGAAGAGGCGACGTTGCCCACAGAGCGTCACGTGGATGAGTTCATCACAGACGACTTCCTGCCGCTGTTCGAAAAGGGTCGGCTGCATCTGGTCGACGGTGAGCACACGATCGCTCCTGGATTCTTCGTACGCAAGGCCAGCGGGCCAGCGGAGGGTCATCAGATCGCGGTGATCACCCATGGTGGTGAGCGGGTCGCGTTCCTGGGTGACCTAGTGCCAACGCCATACCACCTGCGACTCGCCTGCATATCAGCGGCGGATCGTCACCCTGAGGAGACGTTGCAGACCAAGCGCGCGGTGCTCAGCGAGGCTGTACGCGAGGGTTGGCTGTTGATCTTCAGTCACGGCATCCAGGATCGTGCGGGATACCTGGAGAATCGCGCTGGTCGGTTGTACTTGAGGCCCATCACGCTGGATTAGCGCCCTCTGGAAGACCACTCTCTTAACTATCCAGTCCCCGCAGGCATCTCATTGCTGCGGGGACTGTTCTTTATCCAACGCTATGCGTGGTTGTCGGCACCCGCGCGAGCCGCCTAAGATGTGGCCCGTCAAATCCGCTCGCTCCTCGAAGGAGGTCCGCTTGTCCGGAAAGGTCTTCGTTACAGGCATCGGAATGGTCACGCCCCTGGGATTGGACACCAAGTCCACTTGGGACGCACTGCTACAGGGAAAATCAGGCATCGCGCCGATCACCGCATTCGACACTGAAGGTTTCGAAACGACGATCGCCGGTGAGGCGAAGGGATTCGACCCAACGCTGTACACCGACCGAAAGCAGGCTCGACGGCTCGACCGGTTCGCGCAGTTGGCGGTCGCGGCGACGAGCCAGGCGATGGAGCAGGCGAACCTGAAGCTCGATGATCCGGGCGTCGACGCGACACGCGTGGGGTCGGTCATCGGTAGCGGTATCGGCGGCATCATCACGCTTTCGGAGCAGTGGGCGGTGCTGGCCGAAAAGGGACCAACGCGAGTGAATCCGTTCCTGGTCCCCATGATGTTAGGCGACATGGCCTCGGGCCAGGTTTCCATCCTGTTCGGGGCGCAGGGACCGAACTATTGCACGGTCACGGCGTGTGCCTCGGGGGCCGACAGCATCGGCATCGCGTCACACATGATCCGCAGCGGCGAGGTGGATATCGCCATCGCTGGCGGCACCGAAGCGCCAATTGTCCCTATCGCAGTCGCTGGGTTCAACGCGTGCATGGCATTGTCAAAGCGCAACGATGATCCAACGCGCGCTAGCAGGCCGTTCGACGCCGGTCGCGATGGATTCGTGATGGGCGAGGGCGCGGGGATCCTGATCCTTGAGAGCGAAGAGAGCGTGGTGCGCCGTGGCGTGACCCCTATCGCTGAACTCGCGGGCTATGGTGCGTCGTCCGACGCGCACCATGTGACGCAACCGGCTCCCGGTGGCGAGGGCGCTGCGCGGGCCATCGCGAAGGCATTCGCCGAAGCAGGGCTGACGCCCGCCGACATCGGCTACATCAATGCACATGGCACGAGCACGCCGATGAACGACAAGTTCGAGACTGAGGCGATGAAGGCCGCGTTCGGCGAAGAGGCCTACAAGGTCAAGATCAGCTCGACCAAGTCGATGACCGGGCACCTTTTGGGTGCCGCAGGTGGGGTAGAGGCGGCGATCACGGCGTTGGCAGTGTCAACGGGTATGATCCCGCCCACGATCAACCTCACATCGGCCGACCCGGACTGCGATCTGGACTACACTCCAGACGTCGCGCAGCAGGTCGCGTTGAAGTCGGCGATGAGTAACAATCTGGGTTTCGGCGGCCACAACGCATCACTGATCTTCAGCAAGGTCTAAGGAACAAACAGCATGAACCCCGAAGATTTCACCCAGGGAGACATGATTGCCGCTTGGGTGTTCCTGGCGATCGCGGGCGGGGCCGGGCTTGGCCTCGGTCGCCTTTTCGAGCATTACCGCAACAAGCGGTAGCGTCCTTTCCTTTTCCACTGGCACCACTGGCTCCACTAGCTCCACCGGCTCATCGACTCATCGATAGGCTGGCCGATCTGGCTGCCTGCTATAGCTTGCTGTCCATCGCCGGGAACTTCCCGCACCCGCTCTCCGTCTAAGCAGGGAACCATTCGCATGGTCAACGCATACTCTTATGTGACGGGCCCCAGCAACCACACGCGGTGCACAGCGGGAGAGCATGGAAGACCACACAGCGGTCGCCCTGAGCCGAAAAAGTTATATCGAAGCGTGTTGCGTTTTGGTAGAGCGATACGGCCCTGTGCTTCAAGGGACCGCCTACCTGATGACGAAAGACGCTGCCATCGCTGAGGAGTTGACGCAGGACGCATTGCTCTCCGCGTGGCGAGGGATCGGGGGCTTCCTGGAAGACCGCCCCATCAAGCCGTGGCTGGTCAGGATCGTGGTGAACCGCGTATTGGAGCACCAGCGCCGGAGCAAGCTGCTCACCATGCCCCTCGACGACGCGCCCGAGCTGCGATCAGCGGATCGGGTGGCTGAGGAAGTGGAGGCGCGCGACGCAGTGTCTCGTGGGCTCGCGTTGCTCGATGAGGACCACCGACAGGTACTGATGCTCCGCTACTTCGCCGAACTTACGACACAAGAGATCGCTGAATCGTTGGGCTGCCCAGAGGGCACGGTCAAATCAAGGCTTCACCGGGCGACGGCGGAGCTCCGGGCAATCATCGGCGAGTGAGCCGCACGGGCAACGTTGGATGCCACCTGGCAACGGACGAAAGAGGAGGATGAGGATGACGCAGAGCAACAGTTACGACAACACGGAACGCGCGATCGCGGCCTACTTCGGCGGCGTCGCAGACGAGGCCCCGCTGTCACCGGGCTTCTGGCCCCGCCTGCGGGCACGACTGGCCGTTACGGGGGAACCCAGGCCAGCTTTTTCTGAGAAGCTGGCCGCGCTATGGCAAAGGCTGACAGCGCGACCACTGGTTGCCGCCACAGCAGCGAGCGTTGTGGCGGTGGCATTGGTCAGCGCGATTGCAGCGCCAGCCCTCTGGCCGAACGACGCGGATCAGCAAGTGATCGCCATTAGCGACGGTGCAGGCGAAGATGGAAATGGCTGGGAACTTGCGGCCTACGCGGGCAGCCCCGTCGCAGGGCCGACGGGCCTCTGGGTAGATCCAGCGGGGGCAGCAGCCCAGACAGGGGGGGCCCTCAGCACCTCTATCTCACCACAGATGTCCGGAGATTTCACCGACGTTGATCAACGCGACCGCATCACAGTTGTCACGGACGAAGCATCCAGCGCAGCTTTCTCTCTACGAGACGCGTCCGGAGACGACCGCGCGGACCGTACCAGCGGGTCCAATGGCGCTTCGCCAACCATGACTGACACCGCCGCACCGTCACCGGTCGCAGGCCAAACGGCGCTTGAGACATCCGGCCGAGCGATCATCTCAACGTCGTCGCTGGCCATCGAAGTGGACAGCGTGCCAAGCGCCATCGACCAGCTACGTACCATCGCGAACAGCGCTGGCGGCTTCATCGAGACGTTGTCCACGACCGGTGGGGCCGACCCTGACCGGGGCAACGCGACCGTCAGGGTGCCGGGCTCCGCGTTCTTGACGACACTCCAGCGCGTCAAGGAATTGGGCACGGTGATCGGCGAGTCTGTGGGGAGTGACGACGTGACCGAGCAGGTCATCGACCTCAAAGCCAGGCTCCGTAGCGAAGAGGCGAAAGAAACGAGTTTCATCGAACTGCTGGATCGGGCGAATTCAGTCAGCGAGTTGCTCAGCATCGAGCGTGAACTCTCCCGCGTGCGTACCGAGATCGAGCGCCTCACAGGTCAGCTTAGCTTCATAGAGCAGCGCGTGGACCTGGCGACGATCCACGTGAACTTCGGACAGCCGGACAGCCTCGCAGCAGCGCCGCCGTCAGCGTCGTTGGCCATGAACACGCGGGATGTCGAAGACGCGGTCACGCAGGTAAAGGCGATGGTCTTGCAGGCCGGGGGCGAAGTGGATAGCACGTCTATCAGCCTGAACAACGGCGTGCTCCAAGCATTCGTGGCCGTCAGGGTCCTGCCTGCGACATTCGACGACATGCTGTTCCGCGCGGCCCAATTGGGTGACGTGACGGCCAAAGAGGTTCGCCAGCCAGGCGCAACGAGCGATCTTCCAGAGTCCGATGAGGCTACAGCAAGGATCACCGTGACTCTCAACCAAAGCGAGTCCACTCGAAATTGGTGGATCTGGGCGGGCGCGCCCGGGGCGGCGCTAGCCGTGGTTCTGCTCCTGGCGGTCACGTACAGGATCGGCCGCGCGAGGAATCGCTCCTAAGGCCGACGATTTCCTCTTGTTGCTAGGCTGTCCCAGCGGCTAGATTTCTTTCAGAGATTAGCCGCTGGGCCACCTGGATATCATTTTTGTCTACCACTCCCCTGTCCTCCATACCGACTCAGCAGGCATCCCCGCAGATGGGGGTACTGGAGGGCCAACAGCGCCGTTGGCGCGTTGCGCCCGAAACCTCACCGTCAGCCATCGCTGCGTTGAGTCACCTGCCTCCATTGATCGCGCACCTGCTGGTTCGTCGGGGCATCACCACGGCTGACCAGGCCAACGAGTTCATGGAAGCTGCTGACTCACTGTTCGAAGACCCGCGTACCCTACCCGACGTCGATCGCGCGACAGCCCGGATCAAAGCAGCGCGTGATCGCGGTGAGACTGTAGCGGTCTACGGCGACTTCGACGCGGATGGTGTCACGGGCACGGCGCTCATGGTCAAGGCGTTCCGCCACTACGGCCTAAACGTCATCTCCTACATCCCGCACCGCGTCCGCGAGGGCCACGGGCTGAACGTCGGCGCCGTCGACAGCCTCCGAGAACAAGGCGTGAAGCTCATAGTCACTGTGGACTGCGGCGTCACGGACATAGCCGCTATCCAGCACGCCAGCGACCACGGGATCGATACGGTGGTGACGGATCACCACTTAGTGGCCGAGAACCTGCCTAATGCCGCCGCCATCATCAACCCCCACGCGGAGCACTCCCGCTACGCTTTCGACCACCTGACGGGCGTGGGCATGACGCTCAAGCTATCCCAGGCTCTGCTCGAACCCGAATTCGGTGAGCGCTGGACCGAAGGGCTGATGGAGCTCGCGGCCATCGGCACGATCACGGACATGGCCCCGCTGCTGGGCGAGAACCGGTACATCGTGCATCGTGGCCTCAAGCATCTCGCCAAGACATCCTCCACGGGCCTCCTGGCGCTACTGCGCGCCGCGCGGACTGAGTTGGCCCACGTGACGGCCGAGACCATCGGGTTCACGATCGGGCCTCGCCTCAATGCCGCGGGCCGCTTGGATCATGCCGATATCGCACTCGACCTCCTGACAACGAACGACCGGGCACGAGCGGAGACGCTGGTGGTCGAGCTGGATGGTTACAACGCGCAACGGCGCGAATTGACCGAGTCGACACAGGCGATCGCGCGGCAGCAGCTACCTGCGCAGATCCCGCCACTGATCGCGGTGGGAAGCCCGGAGTTCAATCCGGGAGTCGTAGGACTGGTCGCCGGAAAGCTAGCCGAAGAGTTCGGGGCCCCTGCCCTCTGCTACGCCCAGGACGGCGACACCATCATGGCGAGTTGTCGCAGCACGCCGGGGTTCCACTGGGCAGACGCACTCACGGCATGCGAAGACTTGCTGCTCCGCCACGGCGGGCATGCGCAGGCAGCGGGATTCGCCTGCAAGGCCGGTGATTTGCCCGTGCTTATCGAACGCCTGCAGGCTATCGCGGCTGAGCAATTGGGCGGATCGCCTAAGGTGGTCGACGGCGTGGTGGATGCTGAGGTTCAACTAGCCGAGTTGATGGGCCCCACGTTCCAGGCGCTCCGCAAGATGGAGCCCTTCGGCATCGGCAACCCTTCACCGCTCTTCCTGACGCGTGGCGCGGAGGTTCGCGATGCTCGAACGATGGGGGCAGCGCGCAACCATTTCCGGCTAACGCTCGTTGCCGGTGGCGCCACGTGGGATGCGGTGGGATTCAGGCAGGAATGGATCGACGGCACGCGTTACGTGGACATCGTGTACACGCTAGACATCGATCACTGGAACGGCAGCCCGCGCCTCCGCCTGACACTGCGCGACTACGCGCCGTCTGCGCAGCCGCGCCTCGCGCTATAGGCCGAGGCGCGCCCTGAGTTCGCTGGCGTAGTCAGCGAGACCGTCCGCCAATGAGTACTGCGGCGCCCAACCCAGCCCAGCTTTGCTGGCGCTGAGGTCCATGGGCTGCTTGATGCCGTCGGAGCTGCCGCCCTTGGGCACAACGTTCAGGCCGGGCATCGAGGTCTTGGCCGCCTCGATGAGATCCGCGAAGCTCGTGATCTCGCCGTTGCCCACGTTGAACGTGCGTTGCGTGGGCTGAGGCACCGTCGCGGCCAGCTCGACTGCGCGCCCGACATCCTTGGCGTACACGTACTCGAAATCTCGCACGACCGGCATCTCGATGGTCTCGCCCTTGATACCTGCGGTCACCAAGCGTTGGAGCACCTCGCCACCACCGGAGCCTGCCCAGAAATGGCCGACTCCGTACACGTTTGCCGGGCGCAACACGACAAGCTCAAACCCGTACTGGGTGGCGTAAGTGTTCACGATGAGTTCGTTGGCGATCTTGGATGCGGGGTAGCCACGATCAGACCACAGCGGCAGCGACTCCGTAACGGGCGCATCGCCTTCCTTGTCGCGGTCGTACACACCAAACGTGCTGACGTGCACGAGTCGCTTGACGCCAGCCAAACGCACGGCTTCGCAAACGTTGATCGTGCCACCAATGTTGATCTGGAGGCCCGTATAGAGGGGATCAGAAACACGGCCGCCGATGAGGCCCGCCGTGTGGACGACGGTGTCCACGCCGTTGGCGGTCATCGTCTCGACCAGCGCTGGCAGATCACGCACGTCGCGTCGGACCGAGGACACGTTGGACGATCCGAGCTTCTCGGCCAGATATTCCCCACGCGGCTCTGAGTCCAGGAAGACCACCTGTTCGCCACGATCCACCGCAAGCTGCGCGAAAGAGGTTCCGATCAGGCCCACGCCTGTGATCAACGTCGTCATCTAGTCTCTCCGTGTGTGTGTTCTTTAGTCTTCGTTCGCGCCCCAAGGATACGCGACCACGCGCTTCCTCTGAACGCGTAGAGGCCGATCACCGCAAGTACGATCAGCGCGAGCCACTGAGAGAAATCGAATCCCCAGGTGGTGTCATCCACCGTGACGAACCCGATCAGCAATCGTCCCACGGCATAACCCGCGAAGGCGATGTCGATGGTCGAGCCAGGCCATTTGGCTTCGAGCCGATGCCGGAAGCGAACGAGAACAACCAACAAGGCCGCCGCCAACAATGCCTCGTACAGTGCAACGGGGTGCGCGCCGCCAACGCCAAACGACACCGAGCGCTCGTTGGCGTAGGTCACGGCCCACGGGAGCGACGTTCCCGTGCCCAAGCGCTCGCCAGCGAGGAAGTCGCCGAGTCTGCCTGCGACCACGACGGCGAGTCCGGCGAGCGTGAGGTCGTGGGCGAACGCGCGCAGATCAGCGCCGCTCCGTTTGGCGTGCCACAGCGCCCCACCCGCGCCGACGATGAGCGCACCCCAGAGCGACTGTCCGCCGTTCCACAGGTAGAACGTCTGGAACGGCACGTCGGCGTAGAAGCCGATGTGGTCGATCACGTGGAACAGGCGGCCACCGAGCAACGACCACAGCACAACACGCAATGCTATGCCATACGTCATTCGCGGCGTCAGGCTGAACGTCGACGCACGGCGCATGATCCAGGCGATCGCGCCTGAAGCGCCAGCGATGGTGAGCAGTGTCGTCCACGGCAGCAGGCCGCCGATCGCCTGGGGATCGATGTCTATCGTCATACGTTATGTCAACTCAGCGTGCGTCAGTAAGGCGTTACGTGGGCAACGACGCTCTCACTAGAATACGCTGCAGCACGTCACGAGGCTTCTGTGAGCGATGACCAATACTACTTTCACTATTTCTGGCACTATTTCTGGCACTACTTCTGGCACCCCTTCTGGCCTAGATCAGCAGGTGTCGGCCTTCCTGAGCCACCTGCGCTCGGAGCGCGGCCTGGCGACTAACACGGTCAACGCTTACCGAGCCGACCTCATCCAACTGACAGCGATCCTGACCAAGCGTTCGCGCAACCTAAACTGGGCTCGCCTAACCGAGGGGCGCTTGCAGGACTACACGATCGAGTTGGTCGACCGTGGGTACACACCGTCGAGCGTGGCCCGCAAGATCGCGGCGGTGCGGTCGTTCTTCCAGTTCCTCGCCGAAGAGGGCCAGATAACCAAGAGCCCCGCCAACAAGCTCCGCGCCAGGCGCCAAGGACGCCCCCTGCCCGATGTGCTGAACGAGGAGGATGTCGTCGCCATACTCAATGCGTCGAGCGAAGGCCCAGGCGCCGAGGGCGTGCGTGATCGGGCGATGCTGGAGTTGACCTACGCGGCGGGGCTGCGCGTGTCGGAGGTCGTTGGCCCGACAGGAATCGATCTCTCAAGTCTCAACTTGGATGATGGCTGGGTACGCGTGTTGGGCAAGGGCTCCAAGGAACGCGTGGTTCCTCTGTACCCAGGGATCACAGAACGCTTGCGCTATTTCATCCGCGAGGCCCGGCCAGTGCTGGTGGCACGCAGGGATTCGAGTCGCGCTGCTCCACGCGCGGTCTTCCTGAACGCTCAGGGGCGGCCACTGAGCCGCCAGGGGTTCTGGCTGGCGCTGCGACGAGCGGTCGCCGTTTCTGGCGTGACGATAAAGGTGACGCCGCACACGTTGCGCCATAGTTTCGCCACCCACTTGCTGCGTGGGGGGGCGTCGCTGCGGCACGTCCAGGAACTTCTGGGCCATGCTAGTATCGCGACCACTCAGATCTACACGCACCTGACGGACGACCAGGTTCGTCGAGTCTTCGATCATGCGCACCCAAGAGCGTGATGGATAGCGTTACGGACAGGCAGGAATCCAATGCGTATCGCCATAGGTAGCGATGAAGCAACGCCTCTCACGGAATTCGTGGCGGGGGAATTGCTGGATCGCGGGCATCAGGTTGTGCGTGTCGGGGCGCTGGCGCTGGGAGACGACCCGCGCTGGCCGGCGGTCGGCCGGAAGGTGGGTACGTTGGTGGCATCCGGCTCCTGCGATGAGGGTGTGGTCTTTTGCTTTACGGGCACAGGGGTTAGCATGGCGGCCAACAAAGTGCCAGGCGTGCGCGCGGCGTTGTGTGGAGACGCACAAACGGCAGCAGGTGCAAGACGTTGGAACCACGCCAATTTACTCGCTTTGAGTCTACGCACCACATCCATCGACGAGGCTATCGAGATCTTAGAAACATGGTTCTCGGAGCCATTCGGTGATGGAGAGGACGCAGAGTTGGTTGGGTTGCTGACGGAGACTGATTCGAGAAGGATCAGCTAGCAGGCCGACGGTTGATGCAGAGGACCAGCGTAATCAAGGGCTGAGACGCGCAGCCGAGGAGTGCATGCGATGTCGGTTATCACCATCACCGGATTGATCGGGACGGGATCCCCAGAAGTGGGGGCGGATATCGCACGGAAACTGGGGATCGACTACGTCGATAGGCTGATCCTGGCGGAGGCCGCGAAGAAGCTGGGCACGACAGTGGCAGCGGTCGCGGAACGCACCGAGCGTGCGCCGAGCTTGGGCGATCGTTTCGCGGGCTTCGTGCGAGCGGTGCTGGAGCGCTCCGCGTTGGCAGGCGGGGGCGCCGATCCATACTTCGGCGGCGGCTTGGATGCCCTGCTGGTGCGCGAGTACAAGGATTTCCCGGTTGACGGTGAGATCCCTACGGAGGGCGCCGTTGATGATGACTTGATACGCGTGACTGCGGCTGTGATCCGCGAGATCGCGGCATCGGGGGACGTGATCATCGCGGGGCGGGGCGCGAACATGATCCTCGCGAACGAGCCGGGGGTTCTCCACGTAGGACTGACATCCCGGAAGGCCCGGCGGATCGAGCGGATCATGGAACGGGTGTCGTTGGAGCAGGCAGAGGCCGAAAAGTACACTACTGAGAACGACAAAGCGCGAAACGCTTACTTCCAGCGCTACTTCAAGGTTCATCCGGAGGACCTTCGGCACTATCATATGTTTATGAACACCGATTGGATGGAAGTCCCTCAGGTCGCAGACACTGTCATAGCGGCTGCCGGTATCATTGAGCAATCGGCAACCCCCTAGCGCCCACACGCCAGCACGCCCCATCGCGATAAGGATAGATATGCCAAATAAGAAGGGTTCACGGATCGCTGCAAGCCAAGCGAGAGCCAAGTCCGCAGCCAAGAAGAAGTCTCACGCATCAGGCCCTGATCTAGCGGCTGCCGCACAAGAGGTTCAAGACGACCCTCAGGAACTAGATGAGCAGGCAGATGTCGCGGTAGCGGTGGTTGAAGGCGACGAGACTCAAGCGGCTGCTCCGGCTGCCGCTGCGGCGCCTGCGCCACGGCGCGTCGGACGCGCTGCATCACGCCGGGAGCGACAGGCGCTTACCGTGATGTCCTCTGGAAGCTTGGGCCGGGAGGTCGCGATGATCGGTATCGTCACGGCGGTGATGGGCGTCGCGCTCGCGGTGATCAAGCTGGCGACGGATCTCGGCCGCTAAGCCTGCCTGAATCAGGTTTCCTCTGGCTGGTCCGCAGGGTTCAACAGCAAGATAGAAGAAGAGGGGCGCCGATGG
>JAQCEV010000157.1 GCA_027618515.1 Chloroflexota bacterium
GGGTGACGCGGTGGCCTCTGTCTTGCCAGGCCCTGCTGTCTCTTACACCACGTCCTGGGACTCTACTTGTCCAGACGGTAGTCGCCAGCAACCTGCATGCAGGTACAGACTATTTCTACCGGGTTGGTTCCAGCACTGATGGCTGGAGCGCTGAGTACCATTTCAAGACCGCACCAGCGAAGGGTTCAAGACTTCCGTTCACGTTTGGCGCTCTGGGCGATCACGCTACAACCAGCCATTCCGGTGACGTGTCGGCTTCCGTTCAGGCTGATCTCATGATCCATATGGGAGACATTTTCTACTGTGACACGCAGGCGTGCGTGGACTCCTACTTCACCGACACCATCGGCGACGTCGCGAGCCAGATCGCGTGGATGCCTGCCCTCGGGAATCACGAACTGAGCCAGCCTGATGACCGGATCACGCCGCTTGGTCGATTCTCTCTGCCAGGCCGCCCTGCACACCAGACGTGCCCAATCGTCGGTGGGCGGTGTGACCGAACCGAGACCGCAGAGATGTGGTACTCATTCGACTACGACAACGTGCACTTCGTGGCGTACGACAGGAACCATTTCAACTCATCCAGCGCCAATGGGATCGGGCCTGGGGAGCCGCGATACGAATGGCTGAAGGCTGACCTAGCGGCGGCGGCGATCGATCCAAGCATCGACTGGGTCGTGGTCTATGGTCACTTCTCGCCCTACGCGAACGGGAAGGACATCGGTCATGCGAGCAATGACCGGATACGAACCGCGTTAGAGCCGTTGATCACGCAGTACGCGGATCTACACCTAGGCGGGCACCAGCACAGCTACCAGAGGACGTTGCCCGTGGCGGCTAACGGAACGCTGGTCGACACCGTCTCCTGCGGCGCAGCGCCGTACGCGACGTGCACGTCGCCGGCATACCCAATCTACCTGGTGAATGGCGCTAGCGGCGACTCTCTGTACTTGGACGCCTCTGTGTGCGGGACGCCTGCCAACTGTGCGCTGTGGGAGGGGAACATCGTGACGGGCTCTTACGGGCACATCGAAGTCAGCGTGGACGGTACCACGATCACGGTGCGTTTCCTTGATCCCAGTCGAGCCGTACTCGATGAGGTGGTGATCACGAAGTAGCGCGACTCCGCCGCCACCAAGTGTGTGGCGGCGGAGTCAACGGATGGTCGAACCAAGGGACAGTGCGGTTTGCGGGTAGAGCGCCCTGATTCTCCAGGGCCGCTGCCTAGCCGTCGATGGTGACGGTAATGGGGCAGTGGTCGGAGCCCATGACCTCACGGAGGACGTTTGCGTTGAAGGCCTCGCTGACGAAGAAGTAGTCGATGCGCCAGCCGATGTCCCGGTCGCAAGCGCGGGATTTCATGTCCCTGTAGGAGTAGATACCCGGGATGTCATCGAACATCCAGAGGGTGTCGCTGTAGCCGTGGCCGAGGAACTCGTCTATCCAGGCGCGTTCTTCAGGGAGGGATACTGAGACCTTGGCGTTCTCTTTGGCCCGAGCGATATCGGCTTCTGTGTGGGCGTTGTTGACGTCGCCACAGATCAGCAGGTTCTGGCCAGCCTCCACGAAGCCGTCAGCCGCTTTGAGGAAGGCGCCGTAGAAGCGCATCTTGTAGTCGAGGCGCTCGGCGGACATCTTGCCGTTGGGGTAGTAGAGCGCTCCGGGCCGGTATTGTCCGCTTGAACAGAAAGAGGCCCCGGATAATCCGGGGCCTCTTTCGTGAGTCTGTGTCTTGCAGGCGCTAGGCGAGCTAGGGGACGTTGCTGACGACTTCGCAGGTCTCGGCGCTGTCGAGCAGGCCGCCGTTGCCGTTGCAGGTGTCAGATCCGGCTTCGCCCTTCATGCGGTCGCGGCCTGCGCCACCGATGATCACGTCATCGCCATTCCCGGCGTAGTAGACGTTGTAACCGTCGCCACCGTCCATCCAGTCGTTGTCGTCACCGCCGTAGAGACGGTCGTCGTCGGCTCCACCGTAGAGCAGGTCGAAGCCGTTCCTACCGTCGATGGTGTCGTTGCCTGCATCGCCGAAGATCGTGTCGTCGCCATTCTCGCCCTTGAGGCGATCATTGTTGGCGCCGCCGTGGATCTCGTCGTTTCCGTTGCCGCCGTAGACGACGTCGTCGCCGTCACCACCGTCGATGTAGTCCGCGCCTGCCTTGCCGTGGAGGCGATCTGGCCCTTCGTTGCCGAAGATGCGGTCGTTGCCTTCACCACCATCGATCTGGTCGCGGTCTTCGTTTCCACAGATGATGTCGTTGCCACCGAGGCCGTGGATGTTGTCGGCGCCTGCTAGGCCGACGATGACGTCGTCACCTGGGGTGCCGTAGATGTCGTCGTCGCCAGGCGTGCCAATGATGGTTGCGAGGAGGCCGTCACAGGTGGGACCTGCGGGGACGGCTTCGACCTCAATGCTGAACGAGCAGAGGGCCTGGAGATTTCCTGAGTCTGCGTACACGACGGATATCGCGTACGCGCTCCCAGCGTCGAGGGCACCGGGGGTCCAGCTGAAGCTGGTGGCCAGCGGGGCAGCGCCACTTGCAGGCCCGAAGGTTGCTCCTGCTGGCATACCCAGCGCGTTAGCTGTGAGGGTTCCTCCGTCAGGGTCGTCACCGATCATTCCGATGGAGAATGGCACGTTAATCGGGAGCACGTTAGCGGCAGCGCCACCGAGTACGCATGTTGGGAATTGGTTGGCCGCGCCACCCACGATCTCGATCATGAAGTCGAGAGCGATGTCATCGGTTGCGTCGCCATGAACGTCGGTGATCATGACCTGAACCGCATAACGCGAGTTCAACGCGGCTGCGGAGGCATCCCACGTTAGGACGCAGTCGGAAGAGACGGAGATGGTTTGGCCACCAGTCGTCGCGACCGTTCCAATGCTTGATTCAGTGGTGGTCGACATGCGGCAGGTGATGGGGTCGCCGTCGGGGTCTGCGATAGGCAGAGGCACGACGTTGACACCCTGGAACATCTGCAGCAGCGGCGGGATGGAACTGGCGGGCGAGCCGAGGTTGCCGCTTCGGAGATCCACGGTGGATTCGACCCTGAAGGGTTGGTTAGACGCGTTGACCAATCCGCCGATCCGGCAGCAATTGGTGAAGTAGGACGTGAACGGGCCGTCGTTCGCGTAGGTGTGGGTGACCGTGGTGATGGCCACTTTGTACTGGAAGCCGGCCGCATCGGTCAGGGTTGCGACTACGTTCGACGAATTGGTGAAAAACACGCTGTCTCCGTCGCCGAAGAACAACCTGATGTTATCTACCCATGCGGCACGCCATGCGGTGGTAACCGTGAAGGTTACGGTGCGTGATCCGGGTGCGCGCACCCAGGTGACGTGGCCGTAGCGGAAGTGGGAGTCGAGGAAGGTGGTCGAGGCGAGTATGGTGCCGGAGGCATCCAGCACATCTACCTGGTAGGTACCTTCCTGACCAACGTACCCATCGCCGGAGGCGTCGGTTCCGCTGAGTTCGTAGGCCAGCGTGAACGCACCTGAGGCGTCAGCGTTGGCGGAGTCACTCCCTGCGGTTCCGGTGCCATCACCGGTGATGATGGAGCCATCCGGGCGGGTTGTGGTGACGGTCAACGCGCTGTTAGCGTCGAAGCCCGAACCCGATAGGAGAGCGGTGGCGAGCGGGCCGTAGTCGGCTTGGTCAGAGGTGGCTCCGGAAAACTGAACAGTGGGGATAACTGGATTCCCTGCTCCGGTCGGGCATGATGTGCCCGTAACAACAAGGAGCAGGAATATGACGAGGAGAACCAGGCGGAACCACTCTCCC
>JAQCEV010000158.1 GCA_027618515.1 Chloroflexota bacterium
CTCGGGAGGGCCACCCCAAGTTTCATAGGCAAAATGCTTGAGGGGTGGATGAGATGGCGAACGTAGGGGCTGCGGAGCGGAAGCAGCCATCATGGCTTGCGATGCACCAACCCAGCAAGAGCTCCGTCTTCGTCGGTCTGCTGGTGCTGTTCCTCGTCGGGTACATCGTCTACCCGACACTGCTGATCGTCATCAACAGTTTCAACATAGCAGCGCTACCTCAGGATCCCTTTGACTTCGGTCTGGATAACTGGACCACTGCATTCACGAAACCAGGTATCTTCACCGCGATCTGGCACACGGTTCTGCTGTGGTTCCTGTACACAACAATCAGTTTTCCGGTGGCGGTGCTGATCTCTTGGTCCTTGGCGCGACTGCCCATACCGGGCAGCTACACGCTGGAATTCTTTTTCTGGGTCTCGTTCATGATGCCGGCCATCGCTGTCGCGACAGGCTGGATCATGTTGATGGATCCGTACCTGGGTTTCCTCAACAAGCTTCTTATCAAGCTACCGTTTATCGATAGCGGACCGTTCAACATATTCAGCATCCCCGGTATCGTGTGGGTTCAACTCATGTCGCACGCCATATCCGGCAAGGTGATGCTGCTGACTCCGGCCTTCCGCAACATGGACTCGACCATGGAGGAGGCGAGCCGCATGGCTGGCGCCTCCACATTCAAGACCATGATGAAAGTTACACTCCCGGTGATGACGCCGATCCTTATTGTCGTCTTCGCCCTGAATACAGTTCGCCTCTTCGAGTCCTTTGAGATTGAGCAGTTGCTGGGCACCCGATTCAACTTCTTCGTGTATTCCACCAAACTGTTCTCTCTGCTCCGTGACGATCCCGCAGAGTGGGGGCAAGCTACCGCCCTCGGCTCACTAACACTACTCATTATTGCCATCCTGCTCCCACTGCAGCGTTGGCTCACCGGCCGCCGTAACTTTGAGACCATAACGGGTAAATTCAAGCCGGGCCTGATCGACATCGGTCGATGGCGCTGGGTGGTCTTCGGCGGCATCATCACGCTGGTGTTCTTCCTGACGCTCGCGCCGTTCCTCTCATTGGTTCTGGGCAGCTTCATGAACAGGATCGGCTACTTCCAGTTGACCCCGATATTCACGACGGAACACTGGACATTCGTCTTCGATGACCAGCAGTTCTGGGACGGCATCAAGACGACGTTGATCCTGGCTTTTTCTACCGCGTTCATAAGCCCCGTGCTGTTCTCGGTGTTCGCCTACATCCTTGTGAGGACCAAGTGGCGGTTCCGCGGAACCCTGGAAAGCCTGATCTGGTTGTCAGCGGCGATCCCCGGCATCTTGTCGAGCCTTGGGCTGCTTTGGGCGATCCTCGGTACCAGTATCGGCGGCTTCCGGCCGTTCGTGCCCATCTACGGCACGATCTACTCGCTCATCATCGTGGTCGTGCTCCAGGGTAAGCTCACTGGCACAACGTTCATCAAGGGCATCTTCATCCAACTCGGGTCCGAACTCGAAGAAGCTTCCCGCATCTCCGGCGCTAACTGGATCAAAACCTATATCCGTGTTTGGCTGCCGTTGATCATGCCCACGCTCATCCTGCTCGGCACGTTCAACTTCGTGCTTGCGGCGTCGACTACAAGTAGCATCATCCTGTTGTCAGGAGTCGGGACGAAGACGCTGTCGATCCTGGCACTCGAACTCTCCTCCCCGGGCCTAGGCCTACGTGAGGAAGCCGGTGTCGTAACGATCATCATCATCATGATGACGGTCGGCGTGGCGCTCGTCGCACGCAGGTTCGGCCTGCGACTCGGCGTTCGGCACGACGCACGTAGCAAGGATGCAGCACGCCAGGGGGCGCTTGAGGCTGCAGAAACCGCAAAAGCCCCATCCGCGGCGACCGTGTCCTAGGAGGTAATCATGACTTACGCTGCGATTGACCCAAAGAAAACTGCCGTCCTCTTTTTCGACATGCTCAACACCTACCACTCGAACGACGAGCCGGTGGTGCAGAACTGCGCGAGGCTGCGCTCTGCGGCCGATGAAGCGGGCATGGCCGTAGCGTTCGCCATGGCGAACCATAGACCCGACGGCGCTGACGCCGCGATGCTCTACTCAGATTCCAACTACGCCATGATTCCGTGGAAAGACCCTGAGCATGAGCACATCGGGATGAAACGCACTATGGTTGCTGGTTCTTGGGAGATTGAGATCTTGGACGCGCTCAAGCCGAGCCCTCAGGATTACGTCATCAAGAAGCACCGCTGGAATGCGTTCCACGCCACCAGCTTGGAGCTCAGCCTGCGCACCGCAGGTATCGATACTATTCTCCTCTGTGGGGGCTCGACCCACATCGGCATCGCGAGCACCGCGTTCGGTGCTCGTGACCTCGATTTCAACATCGTCGTGGTGAGCGATGCCTGCGACGATGGTTTGGAAGGCAGCCAGGATTACTGGATGACTCGCGTTTTTCCCATGATGGCGCGCGTTAGGACAGTCGACGAAACGATAGATATGATCAAAGCGGGCGTGGCCGCAAGCTAACGCACCGCGTTTGACTCGGGAGGATTCAGCATGGTTGAGAGCCAAACGATGACCGCAGGAAATTCGTCCGTATCATCGCGCGGGACAGGCGCGCGGGTGCAGATCAGTAACCTCGTCAAGATGTTCGGCCCTGTCGCCGCCGTAGACCACATCAATATTGATATCGAACCCGGAGAGTTCTTCACCCTCCTCGGCCCCAGCGGTTGTGGCAAGACCACGACGCTTCGGATGGTTGGCGGTCTTGAAAAGCCGACCGAAGGCAGTATCACCATTGGAGACGACGTTGTCGTTTCGGTGAGTGATCGCAAATTCGTCCAGCCTGAGAAGCGCGACCTTGGAATGGTGTTCCAGAGCTACGCGCTATGGCCTCACATGACCGTATTCGAGAACGTTGCCTACCCGCTCAAGATGCGCAAGGTGAAGAAATCTGAGATATCGGATCGCGTGTCAGAGGCTCTTCGACAGGTCGGGCTAGCGGGCTTCGGACAACGACCGTCGCCGCTACTCAGCGGAGGCCAGCAGCAACGTGTCGCCCTTGCGCGAGCGCTTGTCTACTCGCCACGGGTTCTGCTCCTCGATGAGCCCTTGAGCAACCTCGACGCTAAGCTGCGCGTCACCATGCGCCAAGAGCTCAGGGAGCTACAGGAACGCGTGGATGTCACGATGATTTACGTGACGCATGATCAGGTCGAGGCGCTCAGCCTGTCCGACCGGATCGCCATCATGAACTCTGGCAACGTGGAGCAGATTGGCACCCCGCAAGAGGTGTACCTGAACCCCGCCACAGCGTTCGCTCAGGACTTCCTGGGGCAAACCATCGGCGTGCTTGGCACCATGGAGGATGATGGCGTGGTCTCGGTCAAAGGTGACTCGGAAAGCCGCCTCAAGGGCACGGTTGCCGATGCGTCCCTTCGCAAGGGGGACGCAGTACTGGTTGCCATCCGGCCCGAGCGTATGCTGGCTCACTCGCAGATGCCTACCGGCGTCGCAAACGTGGTGCGAGCCAAGGTCATGGAAGCCACGTTCGTGGGCGACCATTACGAGTACAAGGCTGAGATCGGCGATGAGATTCGCATGATCTCCCTGCCGTCGACGACGGTCTACGGCGAGGGTGACAACCTATTCTTGGAATTCCCTGAGTCCGCCGTCGTCGTCTGGGGGGCCGCAGCGCAGGCCGTCATCGCAAACATCCGCGCCGACTAGAAGTCGCAACTAGACCCAAACGAAAGAGGCCCGGCATTGCCGGGCC
>JAQCEV010000047.1 GCA_027618515.1 Chloroflexota bacterium
CGCACGCCTCACCGTCGCTGCCTTCCTCGACCAATGGCTCAACGACTTCGCCGATGTCCACGTCCGCGCCAAGACCGCCGAGAACTACCGGCACAAGCTCGAACGCCACGTGATCCCCCGCATCGGCCACGTCACCCTATCCGCGCTGGAACCCGATCACGTGAGCCGCATGGAGGCCGACCTGCTCAAAGAGGGGCGAGTGGACGGCAAGGGCGGTCTATCCGCTCAATCCGTGCTCCACGTCCACCGCGTGCTCGCCGACGCCCTCACCTACGCTGTCGCCAAGGGCAAGGCTCTGCGCAACGTGGCAGTGCTCGTGAAGCCCCCACGTCCCGCACATAGGGAAATGGCCGTCCTCGACGCCGACAGCCTCAATGCAGCCCTCGACGCGCTCAGAGAGGGCGATTGGTACGCCGCGTTCTACCTCGACGCCTACACCGGCCTACGGCGCTCCGAACTGCTGGCCCTGCGTTGGCGTGACGTTGACCTGGACATGGGAACGCTCTCGGTTGTCCAAACCTTACACCAGCTCAGCGATGGGCGGCTCGTGTTCGAGGCCCCGAAGAGCCGGAAGGGGCGGCGCTCCGTTGCGCTGTCCCCCTCGACGGTCCTCGCGCTCCGTGCGCACCGTGAGCAGGAAGAGGCGGTGCGGCCGTTGGGCCGTGACTCCCTCGTATTCGCCAACCTCGACGGCTCACCCTTGCGCCCCGCGTCCATGACGCAGGTATGGCGACGGCTCACGAAGAGCCTTGAGAAGAAAGCCAAGGACGCAGGCCAGAAGAGCCTAGGACTGGCAGGCGTGCGGCTCCACGATCTGCGCCACACGCACGCAACCCTCATGTTGAAGGCCGGCGTACACCCGAAGGTGGTTCAGGAGCGCCTAGGACACTCCAACATCAGCATCACCCTCGACACCTACTCGCACGTCGTCCCCGGCCTACAAGAAGCGGCAGCCCTCCGGTTCGAGGAAGGGCTACAGCGGAAACCTACCCCACAGGCCGTTTAGTAGCAGATTGGTAGCAGGCCAGCAAAAGCCCCCACCCGCAGTTTTATAGGCCGTTATCTAGAAAAACCGTGGCACGCCCGGAGGGATTCGAACCCACGACCCTCGGTTCCGAAGACCGATGCTCTATCCACTGAGCTACGGGCGGACGATGGCTTGGCGGTGCGGTGGAAGCGCGTCGGGCGTCGGTCGGTAGACCGTGGGCCCGCGTATCGGGGCCTCGCCCGTGAGGCCGAACCAAGCGGTTCCTATTCTACGTGCCGCAGTGCCGCTCGGCCAATCACCCAGGCTGCTCCGAGGTCTGCCGTCCATCCCCACAGCGTCGACGTGCGTCGAAAATGAATTGAAATAGGAACGAAATATGCGTTCTTGCGCCAAGGACTTGCGGTACCTTGCTGTTGATTCGCTGCACAGGCGGAAGAGCAACGTTCACGCATGGAGGGGATCCAATGTCAGCCGAGCATTTAGGGCCAGCCCTCGTCCACGCTTACATCCTTGTCAAAGTCGACTCCGACCAAGCGACTGCGATCGTTGAGCGTCTGAACGATCGCATCCCCGACGCCACGATCTCCCGCGTCAAGGGTGCGTATGACATCGTCATCGATGTCGAATCCGAAGGCGAGGAGTACGTTGCTGCGATGGTCCGCGACCAGGTTCGCGCGACCCCCGGTGTCACCGGCTACGACATCCTCTGGGTGGTCGATTAGGTGTAGTTCCGTCGCGATGCTGACGTGGCAGGATCGCTGCGTGACAACTGCCACTAGTGCGGTCGTGCTCGCATCTCTATCCTGGTTTCAAGCACCGCGCCAGGGAGCCAGTCTCGCCCCGTTCCCATGGTCAGAAGCGGTGGCAGCGTTCAGGAGTAAATCAGCAGAAACGAGCAGAAATGAGCCACATTAACGCGGAGAGCACCATCTGAAACTGGGTGTAGACACCCGCGTTAAACGACAGCGCACAAAAAGAGCCCTCGCTGGCAAACGAGGGCTAAGGAGGAGGAGGGGTGCCCTGGCGCGGGCACTAGAGAGGCTTTAGCTTGCCAGCGCCTCTGAGATGGTTGATCCGTTGTCGGGGAACTGGGTCGCTCCGCACTGGATGCACCGGAGTTCAGGGCCGTCCAGTTCATCGTGAAGTAGCAGTGTCCCCGTTCCGCACCTGCGGCACGTGGTCTGATTCAACTTCGTAGCTATGGTTTGTTCTTGCATCGCTTCTGCCTTTCGCCGAGTAGCTCACCCGAATCCTTTCCGGGCAGTCACTACTTCTGATGAGCATCACCCTACCAACGATGCATCAAATCATGGTATCTAGTACGAGTCAGTCAGGTTGCAGGTTGGTTGCAGTGGATAACCTCGCACGCGCGACATTTGCGCCTGGCGCGGTCGCATGCAGATTCGGTATCGTGTATCCACACCGGTCTTCCACGCCACTGAACCTCATCTGGCTTTACCGTGGAGGAGTCAAGACGGAACCAACTTTTTGAAAAGTTGACGGGCACGGGGATCTGACTGTGCCGAATGACACCACCTGGGCGCATGGTCAGGCTGTAAACTCGCTCCGCCGACCCACAAACATGCGTGATGCAGAGGGGATCATCCGTGGAGCAAGAGCAATCCGTTGAAGGGAAGCCGCGCCGCCGCCTAGCCAGCGCCGCCTATTACCCCTTTGTTGTCATTGGGCTAGCCGTGCTCAGCCACGGCGGATTCGCCCTCTCGGGCCAAGGCTTCACCCCGTTCTACCCGTTCATCCAAGATGATTTCGACCTGACCCGTACCCAGGTTGGGTTCGTCACTGGGACGATCTTCGCAGCGGCCACCGTCACGAGCTCAGGCTTCGGTTGGACGATCGACCGCTTCGGTGTCCGGATCATGGCAGGCTTCATGATGATCCTCAGCGGGATCGCCGTCGCTTCGCTCTACTTCGCGTCTAGCTTCCTGCTACTGCTACTCATCGCCGCAGTTATGGGGTCGCTCCGGCCCGTGGGCCACCCCGCCGGCACTAAAGCCATCGTGGACTGGGTCGGCCCCAAGCGCCGTGGTACAGCCATGAGCATCAAGCAGGCAGGCAATCCCATCCTTGGAGCACTCGCCGCCGTTCTTGTCCCCCCGCTGGCAGTCGCGTTCGGCTGGCGCATAGCCGCAGTGGCCATGGGCGGCTTCATCGTGGCCAGTGGCATCCTCATCCTTGCGCTATATCGCGACAAGCCCGGTACCGTCAGCCGCAAAGAGTCGTCCTCGTCGTTTTTCGCTGGCATGGGCAAGGTGATACGCGACCGCGACATTTCCCTGGCGGTAGGCTTCGGTTTCCCCATGGTTGGCGCGCAAGTCGCGACCCTCACCTACTTCATCCTCTTCCTCAACGATGAACTGGGCGTGCCCGTGATCGTCGCTGGTGGCATGCTTGCCATCCTCCAAGTCGCCAATATCGTCATGCGGATAGGGTGGGGCGTCATCAGCGACACCCTGGGTAAAGGCCGACGCAAGCCCGTGCTGTTCTTCGCTGGGGGCATGACCGCTGCTGTCTTGCTGATCGTCTCGTTTCTGCCTGATGGCACACCCACATGGGCCCTCGTGCTCATCGCCATCGCCCTAGGCGGCACCGCGACTTCGTGGGTCAGCGTCCATTCCGTTCTGTTGTCAGAGCTCAGCGACCCATCCCAGATCGGTACCACCATCGGGTACGCCTCGACCGTCTCCCGCACCGGCATCGTCATCGCACCACCGCTCTTCGGGTTCATCGCTGACACCGCCAGCTACCAGGCCGCATGGATGACCCTCGTGGGTGCCATCCTCCTCGGTATGTTGTTTCTCATGCCCGTCCGTGAAGGCGGCCGCAGCCGTCCACCGAGTACTGACCAGACGTAGAAAAGGCTCCCCGTAGGGGAGCCTTCTCTGGTGTCGTATCACAGTCGCTACCGGATCATTAGCTAGCGGCGTCGCCAGCAGGAGCGGTGAGCGCACCGACCTCCTCCAGGTAGTACCGGAAGCCTTGGCCGGCCCAAGGCGCGGGGTTCAGCCAAGCAGGTCTGTCCTCGTTCAGCGGAGGCAACTGCATCTTGCGACCGGAACTAGCGCCAGAGTCGCCGCCCTTCGCCTCGTTCGGCAACTCGATGCAGACATTGGTCGCCGGGTCGCGGAACACGTTCATCGGGTCGCCACCGTTTTCAACGATGCACAACTGCTCCTGCAGCATCCGACGGAACATGATGATGCCCTTGTCCGACTCGCCCAGCTTCTCCAAGTTGCGCTCAGCTATCGGCCCCTGAGTCGCCCAACCCATGTAGTCCTGGCCGAAAACATAGTTCAGCACGTACTTCCCGTACTCATCAGTAAGCGGCGGGTAGTACACCTTCAACTCATTCGGGTCAGGCGCCACCACATCGTCAGGCAGGTGCCGAACCACGTAGTCGACGTGCAGCGTGTGCGTGTCGTCGATCGGAACCCGAATCTGGTTCGGGTCAGACAACATGTTCGGGAACAGGATTGGGTGCCCGATCGCCCAGTCCGGGCCCTCTTCGGAGAATCCTTCGTAGACACGGCGCTTGATGATCCCGTGCTCGAAGACGTCAAACCCGATCCGCTTGTGGTGGTTGACGAGCGGTAGGTCTTCCTGCTCTTCGCCGTCCTTCCAGCGTCCGAAGTTGAAGTTGTACAAGTGCATCCACTCCAGGTGGATCGGGTCCAGCGAGTTCTCCTGGCATTGCAGCCAATTGCAGGGAATCTCCAGGAAATTCACCTGCCTGTACGCGTGATCATCCACCAACCACTCCCAGCGAGGGAGCAAGGGGCGAGGTTCCGGCCCCATGTACGCAAAGATCAAGCCACCTAGAACCTCTACGGCGTAGGCCTTGATCTTGATCCGATCCTTGAACGTCGAGTCAGCGGCCTCAGCCGGCATCTCTTGGCATTGGCCAGTCTCATCGAACAGCCAGCCGTGGTAAGGACAACGTAGGCCATGCTCTTCGACGATTCCGTATTCCATGTTCATTCGACGGTGAGGGCAGCGGTCGTCAATCAGGCCGTAGTCGCCGCTGCGATCCTTGTACAGAGTCAGGTTCTCGCCGAGCAGGCGAACGGGCTTCGTCGGCGCCTTTCGTGTCAACTCCGGCACCGCCGCAATGGGGTGCCAGTACCGGCGCATCAACTCCCCCATCGGGGTTCCGGGCCCCACCTGCGTGAGACGTTCGTTCATCGCAACGCTGAGCATAAGTTGCCTCCTGGTTCGTCTGGCCCTACGGGGCCGTTACTTGTTGATGTAGGACTGCTTGTCGGTTGTGGACTGCAGTTCGTCCGAGTAAGAGGAGTTCAAGTCCTCACTCAGGATGCCTACTATCAGGAATCCGTCTTCGACCGCCTCAGTACCGAGCTTCTCGGGCTCGAATGGCGTATCCAGGTAAAGCACCTTCAAGGCTTTGCCGTCGGCGGTCTTGCCGAGCACTTGAACGACAGAACCTGTTTCCAACTCCAGCTTGTCGCCGGGAGACCATCGGTCGATGTTCATCACGTTCTCCTTGCATGCGAGTCGCGGAAGGTCGGCCCGCCGCAGGGCGTGACGTGTCATCCAACCGCTGATTAGAAGAACCGTACGGGCGGAGCGTGCGTGTCGCGTGAATTGTGCGAGCGGTGGTGTGAACGAACCGTGATTGTTGGGGGCGAGAACGGACAAGGTGTCAGATGCAGGTCGGCCGTAGACGTGCGGAATCCACCCTGAAGATGACCAGGGAATGCGCGAAAGATAGAGAAGAGAAAATGGGGTGAGCGGAGGGAATTGAACCCTCGATCTCCTGGGCCACAACCAGGCGTCTTAACCCCTCGACTACGCCCACCACGGAAGACTCATTCTAGGGGGTCGCCACCTGCTCCGTCAACGAAGCTTACGTGGCTGCGAGCTGTTCCACGAGCTTTACAAGCGTCCTCGTCGGGACACCCGTTGCACCTTTGACTTCATGGCCTTGGGTGCGCTCCGCCATGAACGTGCCCGCTATGTCCAGGTGGGCCCACTCGACGCCGTCTGTGAACTCCGATATGAAGAAGGCTGCAGCGATGCTTCCCGCAGGGCGCCCGCCGGTGTTCTTCACGTCGGCGTACTCGCTGCGATTCTGGCGCTTGTACTCTTCGAACATGGGCAACTGCCACATCTTTTCGCCAGTCTCTTTGCTAGCGGCCAGCACTGCATCAACCATCGTTTGGGATGTGCCAAATACGCCTGTTGTGACGTGACCCAGCGCGACAACGATGGCGCCCGTGAGCGTGGCGATGTCGACTACACGCTTCGCTCCCATCTTTTCCTTTACGTAGCAGATCGCGTCTGCCAGTACCAGGCGCCCCTCAGCGTCGGTGTTGTCTACTTCTATCGTCTTGCCGTTCATGGCTCTGATGATGTCGCCTGGGCGCTGTGCTGTGCCAGAGGGCATGTTCTCCACGGCAGGCACCACTCCGAATACGTTCAATTTGGGCTTCAACGCCGCGATGGCGTGCATCGCGCCGATCACTGAGGCCCCACCGGACATATCGCCTTTCATCTCCCACATGCCGCCAGCGGACTTTATTGAGATCCCGCCGGAGTCGAATGTGATGCCCTTGCCGACCAGGGCGATGTTGTTATCGGGGTGCTCTGGGTCGCCTTTGTATTCCATAATTATCAGGCGTGGCTCGTTGGCACTGCCCTGAGTCACCGCGAGCATTGCGCCCATGCTGTTCTCGATCATTTCCTCGCGCTTGAGCACGGTGATACCGAGGCCTGCCTTGGCAGCGATATCACTTGCGACTTCCGCCATCTTGACCGGGTTGACCACGTTGGCGGGCTCGTTCACCAGCCCGCGAGCAATAGATACCGCTTCGGAGAGGAGCGTGCCTTTGGCAACGCCTGCCTGGAGTGCGGGCAGGCGTCCGATGTCTTGCTCGATGATCTCCAAAGCTTGGAGTTCCTTTTTTGGTTCGTCGTCTTTCCTGGACTTGTACTGCGTGAACGCGTACAGGCCAAGAATCGTCCCCTCGGTCATCGCTTGGGCTGAAGTACCCGCGTCCAGCCCGCCGATACCCGCTCCGTGGGCGAGAGTCGCAGCGCGCTTGGCGCCGATGCGTTCTAAGTAGCGCCCGACCGCGCCCGAGACTTGCCTAACGACATTGGCACTGAGTTTTTCTCGCTTGCCCAGGCCGAGTACTACGACTCGTTTAGCGGGTAGCTTGCCCAGCGTGTGGATCATGGCGATCTCGCCCTGCTTGCCCGTGATTTCTTTGTCGGCGATCAGTGCTGATATCGCACCGTCGAGCGCCTTGTCGACGATGCCGGTAGCGCCGCTGGGTGAGGTGACGCCGTCGAATAGGTTGACCACGATGGCGTCGGCATCAGACGTGGTTATATCGCCCGCGATGGCGGTAACGTTGGTCATAGGGATCCTCCGTGTGTGAGAGCGTGATCATGGGCCGTGGGCACTTGCTCGGCCAAGCTCGCGAAGCGTACCACAGGCTCAGGCGCGCGGCCCTAGTCGAAAAACCGAACAGCCCACCAAGCCTGGACCGGTGTGGGCGCCTATGACCGGGGTGAATTCGGTGATGAATAGTTCGTCGGGGGCGAGTTCACTCCTCAGTCGCTGGGCGAGTACCTCTGCTTGCTCAGGCGCGGCGGCGTGCATCACCGCGATTTGCGTCCGTTCGTTGGCAGCCGCCACGGTCGCCAGAGCGACAACGCGATCCATCGCTCGGCGCTCTGTTCGTGGGCGCTCGACCATCCCTATCTTCCCTTCGCTCAGCTGGAGCACGGGTTTGATGTCGAGGAGCTTGCCCATCCACATCAGCGTGCGAGGCACACGCCCGCCCCGCCAGACATAATACAGGGATTGCAAGTAGCCATACAGCCGTACGGTCGATCGCCAGTGAGCAATGTTGAGAAGTAAGGCGTCTGTGGTCGCGCCATGGTCCGCCATGCGGGCGGCCGCGAGCGCCACCAGCCCCTGCGCGGTGCCTGCGCAACGTGAGTCGGTGACCTCGATCCGTATGTTGCCCAGCGCTCCGACAACGGCCTCGCGCGCTGCCATGGCCGCCGAGTACGTCGCGGATAGCTCGGAAGAGAGCGTTAGGCAAACGATCTCGCTGGCGGTTTCAGCGGCTCTAGAGAAAGCCTCAACGAAAGCGCCAGGCTGTGGTGCCGAGGTGGTTGGCAATATCTTCGCAACGCGCTGGAGGTCATAGAACTCCGACGGGGTGATGTCTATGCCATCTTTGTAGACTTGACCTTCGTGGTGGATCTCCAGCGGAACCACGGAGATAGGCAAGCCCTCCAGCAGATTGGCAGGGAGCGAAACGTTGCTATCGGTAACGATCGCAATGGTCATGGTTGTCCAAGGTCGTAGTGTGGCCGACGGGGTGTGTGCGAACGGTATTATAGGCAAGCGAAAGGAGACCCACCGCCCATGCCCACGCGGATCTCGGCCCACGTTCAGCCGAAAGCCAGGAAGCGCGAGATCGTGCGTCTCGGCGATGGGACGCTGCGCATCAAAGTGACGGCCGCGGCCGAAGATGGCAAGGCCAATCAGGCGGTCTGCGATCTACTCGCGGAAGCGCTTGGAGTAGCGAAGCGAGCGGTGAGCGTCGTGAGTGGGCACCGGAATCGCAATAAGGTTCTGGAGATTGATCTAACGGCGGACGAGCTCGTGAACCGATTAGCGAATCTAGGTGATCTTGAGTAGCACTGATCGGATGAACATTAACCCAAATACCACGACCAAGAACGACAGATCAAGCCCGCCTGCAGCGGGGACATAGCGCCTGATGGGAGCCAAGATTGGCTCAGTTATAGCCGACAAGGCCTGGTTGATCTGTGTGAGGATTTCGTTCCGGACGCCGAACACGAACAGCCATGAGACGATTGCGCGAACGAAAAACACGATCATGATGAACGAGATGACTTGTGCGAGCCATCCTGCAATTACGCCCATTACTGCCCTCCCAGTTCCCGCGCCTTCCGGTAGGCCGCGGCAACCGCTTCTAGAATCGTTGACCTGAACCCGTGACTTTCCAATTCCCGTAGCGCCTCTGCGGTGGTTCCGCCTGGCGAAGTGACGCGCTCGCGTAACAGCGCGGGGTTCTCGCCCGTCTCTTTCGCCAACTGTGCGCTTCCCAACACGGTTTGAACCGCTAACGCTGTCGCCATGTCGCGGGGCATGCCCATATATACGCCAGCTTCGATCAGCGATTCGAGGAAGGCGAAGACGTAGGCAGGCCCGCTACCGGATAGGGCGGTCGCCATGTCCAGATAGTGTTCGTCTGCCACGTACCACTCGAGGCCGAGCACGCCCAATAGGTCCTTGGCCGCAATACGAGTAGCCTCAGGGACAGCGTCTGTTGCCATCCAGACCGACATGCCTTGACCGACTTGTGCAGGCGTATTTGGCATGACTCGGATGACCGAATCATGCTTGAGTTCGCCGGTGATTGATGGAACGGTGAGTCCTGCAATGATCGATAGCGCGGTTTGGCCAGAGGTCAGCTTGCCTTTGAGACCTGAGGCGACGCCTGCGAAGTGCTGGGGCTTCACCGATAGCACGATAAGCCCGGAATCGGCAATCGCTTCGACATTGCTATCGGTGACCGCGACTGCGTACGTGCTTGCTAGGTAGTCGCGGCGCGCAGCAACGGGCTCGGCGATGCATACGTCGCTGGCGTCGAGCACTTGCGCTGCGAGCGCTCTACTGAAGATTGCCTCTGCCATCACTCCGCCGCCGACGAACGTGGTCCGCATGGGTGCTCCAAAACTGGCCCGGAAATGCTGGTCAGAAAGTCGTCAGATTATAGCATCCGCAGCTTCATGGCCTGGCCGGATGGCACTGAGGGGACTGGGTCAGACTAGAAGTCTGCGATGGAGCCGCTGCCGGAGACCAGCGCAGCCAACCTCACAGCCTGGATCATGCCCGTCGAGTCAGCGATACCTTGGCCTGCAATGTCGAACGCTGTCCCGTGGTCAACGGACGTACGTAAGAAGGGTAATCCTAGGTTAATGGTTGCGCTCGATGCCCAATCGTGAACTTTGATGGCGACGTGCCCTTGGTCGTGGTACATGGCCAAAACGACATCGAATTTGCCATCGATCGCCTGGTTGAACACGGTGTCAGCCGGGATCGGGCCCGTTACGTTGATCCCCGCTGCGACCGCTGCCTTTACGGCAGGAGCGATCTCCTCGATCTCCTCCGTGCCGATGATGCCCGCCTCGCCGCCATGAGGGTTGAGCGCTGCAGTGGCAATCCTGGCGGGCGAAAATCCCTGGGATGTGAAGAATTCGTGAGTAAGGTGTAGTTTCGCCAGGACGTTATCTTTGGTCACGTAGTCGCATGCAATACGCAGGGAGCGGTGCGTCGTCAGATGAACGACCCGAAGCCCTGGGGTGACGAGCATCGTCACCACCTGCTCGACGCCAGTCATGGATTGGTATATCTCCTGGTGACCTACGTCTGTATACCCCGCGAGGCTCGCCGCGTGCTTGTTGATCGGCGCGGTTGCGATAGCGTCGATGCGCCCTGCCATTGCCAACTCTGCCGCTGCCTTCACCCAAATGATTGCGGCCTCGCCTGCGTCCGCCGAGACTGCGCCATATGGTAGGTCTGCCAGCCCATCGGGCAGGCCGTTAGGCTCATAGATCGCCACCTCGCCGTCGGAAACCGCGTCGGAGGGGTTGGCTACGGACCGCGCCCAGAGGGATGAATCAGTCAGCGCCAACGCCTTATCGAGCACGGGTGCGCTGCCGATCACTACGAGCCGGGCGATATCGCTCAGAGCGCCTGAGGCGATTGCCTTCGCCACGACTTCTGGGCCGATGCCCACAGGGTCGCCAAGCGTGATGGCTACGAGTGGAAGTTGCTGTGTCATAGTTTTTGATTATACCCGTCGCAGTTAAAAAGGGCGGGCCCCGATGGTTAGACCATCGGGGCCCGGTGGCCCGCTCCCGTGGCGCGTCGGAAGGGGCCTGCGGAGGAGGGAGACGAGGAACGTTCAGGGGAGTAGAGCGTTCCAGTCGGCCCCGACAAGGTCGGGGCATATCAATCGTTGTTAGTGAGGAAATTCCTCAATTGCGGTCCGGCTACACGACGTACGCGGGCGCCTTCATCATGTGGATTTCTCTCCACGGTTCCAATGGCACCTCTTCGCCTGCTGGCCCTACCATTAGAAGTTCTTTGTCAGCACGGATTACGAATCGGTTACCTGCCAACGCCAATTCGCCCTCGTACTGACGTATTCGGAACTCAAGATGCTTCAGGTTGCGTTCCACCTCTGTGGCATCGGTTGGGGCTTCAGTGAAGACCACTACACCGGGATGATCGAGTGCCAGGGCACCTGACCCTCGAAACCCCCCGCCGCAGGTGACTAGAGTTCGGTCAAGCCCTAGGGCCTCGCTGAGTCCCACGGGGCCTGGAGTGCGCGAAAAATCGCTGGCGTGTACTGCGTCAATCCCGTCGTAGCTGTCTCGCGGCAAACAAACATCGATTAGCCATCGGGTCGTTCCTACACTCATCCCGGGTCGCCTCCTTGGAATGTTGTGATCGTGGACATGAACGTCAGGTATCGCAGGGATGGTTGAAACTCGTGATATGTGACGCGGGCGCTAGCTCGGTGAAGTGGCTGAGGCCTCGTCGGATGGGGCGATTTCCGGTTTGGTGATACCGGGACGCCGGCCTCTCCGTGCCCGCTGCTTGGGCGGGAGTGCGTATTCGTTGGGTATCAGCTCCAACTGGGCCGAGGAAGCAGCAGCTTGCTCCTCCTCGTCAGCGCTGTGATACTCGCGGATCTCGCGGACGAATCCGTCTAGGTCATCGAAGTCTCGATAAACGCTGGCGTACCGTACATATGCGACCGAATCGATCTGGCGTAGCCGTCGGAGCGCTGCATCTCCGATCACGGAGGCGGGAACTTCGGCTCGGCCGAGACGTTGCAGGTCGCTATCTATCTCTTCAACTAACTTATCCAGAGCTCCGGTCGGCAGTGGGCGCTTTACGCATGCCAATCGGATGCTACGAAGTAGCTTTGCGCGGTCGAACTCCTCACGCCGCCCATCGCGCTTCGCGACGACCAACGCTGCGCGCTGGATACGTTCATAGGTGGTGAATCGCACCCCGCAAGCTGCGCACTCTCTGCGTCTTCGAATCTCTTCCCCGGTGTCTCGGGAATCCGTGACGCGCGAATCAGGTGCTCCACAGTTTGGGCATCGCATGTAGTGATGATTCTCCTGAGACCAACCGCGCAACTCGGTGCGGCCTGCTGGTGCAGTGCCGCTGTACAACAATATAGGGGATTGTAATGTGCCGTGGCTACTACATGGTGGGTTCAACCCGTTGCGGAACCACGGCGGCTATTCTTCTCGGTTATCGGTATCCGTGTCAAGTGGCAAATTTATGGAATTTCGCTAGATGCCGCATCTGGCTACCTTTGGACACTATATCTGGTATGAATTCGCAGGAAGTGCGAGCCGCCTGGCGGAAGACGAAAAAATGGGCCCCGTGGGGATACCAGCGGGGCCCGGTGATCCACTTCCATTGGCGCTTGGAAGGGATCTGGAGGAGATCTCGGAGTAGTCATGGGGAGTGACCGCTCCGAAGGATGTGCCCAGGTTTCGGGGGAGATTCCTGGGCTGATATTGATTTTCAGTGCCTCTCGGCGTCATCCCTTCGTTTCCCGGGCCTGGCTCGATACCAGAACCCGGGAAACAGAGGGCTACAGGGTCCGCTTCAAGGGAGGCAATCCATCAGCGGACGAATGCTGCCTTAGTCTGCAGACGCGTGGTGCGACGCACGCAAGAACGGGGGAAGATCCAAGTCGGACTCGTCTCCAAGGGCCTGGCGGAGGAACTCTGAGATGTCATCGTCGTGGAGCGTGCCTGCTTCGACGGTTGGCAGTCCGGTGGCGATGATTGTCACGCGGACCTCGTCCTCCATCTTCATGTCCGTCACCATTCCGAAGATGATGTTGGCTTCGGGGTCCACCGCTTTGCTGATCACGTCAGCCGCCTGCTGGACTTCCTTCAAGGTCAGGTCGGTACCTCCGGTGATGTTGAACAAGACTCCGCGGGCACCCTCGATGCTGACATCGAGCATGGGACTGTTGACCGCCGCTTGGGCAGCCTGTACCGCTCGTCCTTCACCTGAGCCGTGACCGATGGACATCCATGCGGGGCCCGCACCGCTCATGATGGTCTTGACGTCCGCGAAATCGAGGTTGATCTCACCAGGGACCGTCACCAGTTCGGCGATGGACTGCACGCCTTGACGAAGCACGTCATCGGCGATCTTGAACGCACTCTCGGCAGTGATCGTGTCGTCACATATGCTCGTGAGGCGGTCGTTTGGAATGACGATGAGTGTGTCCACGTGCTCGCGGAGTCTGGCGAGCCCGTCCTCTGCGTTTTTTGCGCGTCGACGCCCCTCGAAACCAAAAGGCTTGGTCACGACCGCGATAGTTAGTGCGCCGGTCTCTTTGGCTATTTCCGCGACCACTGGTGCGGCACCTGTGCCCGTGCCTCCACCCATACCTGCGGCGATGAAGACCATGTCGGCGTTCCGAACGGCTTCGTAAAGTTCTTCGCGTGATTCCTCTGCGGCGGCCTGACCGATGGTAGGCTCACCGCCTACGCCGAGACCACGGGTCAGCTTGTCGCCAACCCTGATTTTGACTGGAATGTCCAAGCGAAGCAGGTGCTGTGCGTCCGTGTTCACCGCGAGGTATTCGACCCCGGGCACGCGCTCTCGATACATTCGATTGACGGCATTGCAACCGCCTCCACCGACTCCGATGACTTTGACCTGAGCCAGGCCGTCGATCTGAGGTGTCTGGTTAGATCCAAACATGTCCATGATTCGAAACCCCTTTCCCTACGTGACTGAAACTGCGTGGCTGAACAGAAAATTTCTTCCGCGATCTTTGTTATCCGGGTGCCGCCTCCTCGTCATCTAGGTCCGCACGGACCGCCTGACGAGACCGGATTCCTTGCTTGCGAAGCGGTGCCATGACACCTCCCCGCGTACTTGCGAATCGACTCACGCGCGCACCTCTGTCACACGGGGAGGCGTGACACGGCGTGGAGTGAGTCGAGAGAACCATCCCTTGAGTCGGTCGAGGACGTTCGCGTCTAGCGTCACGCTTTCCGCAACGGCTCCTGGGTGGCGGTGCTGGATGGCCCAGAAGAGTAGGCCAACCGCAGTTGAAAATGCGGAGTCCTCAAGCTCCGGAGGGAGCCCGAGCGCCGCCGACGGAGTGCCGATGCGAACCGCGCACTTGCCGTAATCCGCAACGATGTCAGCGAGACCGGGCAGGTTGGCGCATCCTCCGGTGAGGACTATCCCGCCGGGCGGCACCTTGGTCAGGCCGGATTGACGAACCTTGTGAAGCACCATGCGCACGAGTTCCACGGCACGATCGTGCAGCAGTTGATTCAGCGTCTGATGCGAAATGGGTCGAGTGTGCTCACCAAGCCCGCTTTCTACCTCGACCACATCGTGGGGGCCAACCTCGCCTAGTGAGGCGGATCCATAACGTAGTTTGGTAGCCTCGGCCACTGCCGGTGGGAGCCCTAGCCCGATGGCGATGTCATTGGTGAAGTGGTGCCCAGCGACTGGAATCGCAGCGGTGTACCAGACAGCGCCATCGCGATAGATGGCTATATCGCTCGTGCCGCCACCGATATCCACTAGCACTGCGCCTGTCTCGCGCTCGTCGGTGGTGAGCACGGCCTCGGCGCTCGCAAGATGTTCGATCACCATGCCGTGGACCTTAACCCCGGCTGCGCGAACTACCTGCTCAAGGTTGTCCATCGTGGCCACGTCTCCGACGACGACATGGGATTCGGCGGCTAGTTTTTCGCCGTTCATTCCAATGGGATTGCGAATGCCTCGAAGTCCGTCCACCTGATAGGATCGAGGTACAACGTGGACGATCCGTCGCCGGTGGTCTGATTGGTCTACGGTTGAGGCCAGCAGACGATCAACGTCGGCTTGCGAAAATGTCTTGGCCCCTCCTTTGCCATTTCGCGACAGGCTGACAGCTGCGTTGATGCATGTCAGATGCCCTCCGGTGATGCCGACGTGAGCGGCCGGAATGTCGGAGCCGAGCATGGATCGCGCTTCTTGAACCGACTTGCGAATGGACTCGGTCAACTCGGCGGGGTTCACGACCATGCCCTTACGCATACCCTCAGAGGTCGCGTGACCCACCGCGACAACCTGCATCGTGCCAGTGGGGGACACTTTCGCGACCAACGTCGCGATTTTCGTGGTGCCGATGTCGATCGCTGCGTATGTTGTTTCGTTTCCGGATGCCATGCTTGCTACCCCTTCGTTCCTCGTGCCGCTGGCCGCTGGGCCTCGTATCACCGACTAGCGATCCCGGCTCGCGTCGGTTTCAGGTTTCAATCGCTCGGCGACCCGCAACTTTGCGCTGCGGCTCCGAGGATTGCGCTCAACCTCAGCCTTGCTTGGGCGTATCACCTTCTTGACCACGGCTTTCAAGCGCTCAGAGCCGACCACGAACCGCTTTATCTCTCGGTCTTCCAGCGAGTGATACGAGATGGTCACCAAGCGCCCGCCTTCGTCCAAAACGTTTGTGGCTTGGTCAAGACCGGCCTGCAGGCTTTCGATTTCGTGATTCACGCCCATACGTAACGCCTGGAACGTCCGCGTGGCAGGGTGCGTGCGTCCCTTCCTATACCCGGATGCTCGACCGACAATGTCTGCTAGGTGTTTGGCATCGGTGATCGTCCGGTTGCGTACGATCGCCCTTGCGATCCTGCGAGACTTCGGCTCCTCACCAAACTGGTAAATCAGGTTGGCGAGGTCTTCTTCCGGCCATTCGTTCACGATACGATCCGCGGTGAGTTCACCCTCAGCGGAGAACCGCATGTCGAGAGTCGCGGGCCTTTTAAAACTGAAGCCCCGATCCTCGGCGTCCAGTTGCCGGGATGAAAGACCCAGGTCGAAAAGCACTCCGTCTGCCGGGGTGAACCCCTCGCTTGCGGCGGTCTTCTCCAGATGTTCGAAATTCGTGTTCACGAGAACAGCGGAGCTACCGTAGGGCGCCAGCCTCTGGGATGTCGCCACGATCGCCTCAGGGTCGGCGTCCAACCCCAGTAGGCGGCCGTGCATGCCGTCGGGGCCGGGGCCCACAGCAGCTTCGAGAATCGCAACCGAATGCCCGCCGTCGCCCAAGGTGCAGTCGATGTAGGTTCCGCCAGGGTGAACCCCCAGGCTCTCCAAGACTTCTGAGACCATCACTGGCCAGTGGTATGTTCCGGTCGCTCCCGTCACTTCCCGGCCTCCTGGTCAGATTGCTCACCGTCTGTGAAATCCATGTCCGCCGCATCGATCTCCACCATCATTTCGCCCCATCGGCTGCTGTCCCACAGCTCAAGCCATGTTCCAGCGCCGACGATGACTACCTCCTCCTGCAGACCCGCGAACTGTCGCAGCGGCTGTGGGAGAACTACACGCCCTTGTCGGTCGAGTTCCAGGTCGAAAGTCGACCCGAAGACTCGCCGTCGGAGCGTTCGCGCAACACGTGAGTTGGGGGACATGGCGGCGTACCGGGAGGAATAGGCCTTCCACTCTCCAGGTGAGAACGCCCAGATGCACTGATCAAAACCACGCGTCAGGTAGATGCCGCCAATGAATTCCTCCCGATAACGGGCAGGAATGGCGACCCTCCCTTGCGGGTCAACGCGGTGCTGGTACTCCCCGTGGAATTGCATGCCTTAGGCTGCCTATGCTCCCCAAAAATCCCCATATCTAGTGATCTATTCACCAGATTGCCCCAAACATTAGTCATTGTATAAAACAATTGCAATAGCTGGTTTCAGACGTTTCAACGGATTTTTGTGCTGTAAGTGCAGGCCCTCTTGTCGAGATGTTGACCCTCTAGGATGCTCGCTTGAATGCCACCTACTGCCGCTGGTATCAGGGGCTAGAGCATATACACAGTCTAGTATTTGTATGAAAATGTGAGTTGCTAAGGCGAATCGTGTTTTGCGTATGATTAGAGTCCGGCCGAGGGCATGCCAACGCCCGCTCGTTGGCGAGTCGCATGGAGGATGACTCGTTGCTATAATGCCGACCGTTGTCAGGCGTAAGCCTGCTCCCATCCTGCGGAACGGTACCCTTCGAGCATGCGCGGCGCGTGTGATGAGAAGTGGACCTACGCATAAGCCTCGTCGGGGTGCCTCATGAGCTCGCAATACGGTGAATTCCTGCCTCCGCAACGTCTTCTGATGGGCGCGGGGCCATCCAACGTGCATCCGCGGGTGCTTCAGGCCATGACAGCTTCTCTGCTCGGCCACTTGGATCCGGTGTTCCTCCAAGTCATGGATGACGTTCGAAGCATGCTTCGAGAGGTCTTCAAGACGGACAATCCTGCGACGCTGCCCGTTTCTGGAACGGGGACTGCGGCCATGGAAGCCGCGTGCGTGAATATCTTGGAGCCTGGTGACGTATTCATCGTTGCGACTAACGGCTACTTCGGCGAGCGTCTCGCCGAGATCGCATCCCGGACGGGTGCCCACGTGGTCACCGTGGAGCATGCAGTTGGAGAGCCCGTTACTGCGGCCGCGATCAAGGACGAACTCGCCAAGCATGCCAGCGTTAAGGGCGTTGGGGTTGTCCACGCCGAAACGTCAACTGGGGTAATCACCCCAATCGCAGAGATCGCGAAGGTTGTTCATGACGCGGGCGCCTTACTTGTAGTGGATGCCGTGACTTCGCTTGGCGGCGTGCAGCTTGAGGTCGACGCCTGGGACATCGACGTCTGCTATAGCGGAACGCAGAAGTGCGTTGGTGCCCCTCCAGGCCTAGCCCCCATCACTTTCGGCGACCGTGCCATCGAGGTGATGACGAACCGCAAGACCAAGGTCCAGAGCTTTTATCTAGACATGACAGCACTGCGCGACTACTGGCAGCAGCGCGTTTATCACCACACTGCCCCCATCTCCATGATTTACTCGTTGAGAGAAGCACTTCGGATCGTCTTGGAAGAAGGGCTGGAGAATCGCTGGCGCCGACATGCTAACAACGCCGCGGCGCTGATCGCGGGTATCGACGCCATGGGCCTGCGCATCGTCGCGAACCCGGATTTCAGGCTGCCCAGCCTCACTGCGGTGTACTCGCCTGAAGGCATGCCCGAAGGAAATGTCAGGAAATATCTCCTCGATAATTTCAATATTGAAGTCAGCGGAGGGCTTGCAACCATGCCAGCGCTCGCTGGCAAGATCTGGCGTATCGGGTTGATGGGCCACAACAGCACCGCCAGCAATGTTCTGTACTTTCTATCCGCGTTGGAGACGGCGCTCGCTGCCAACGAGTACGAGGTCGCCGCAGGTGCAGGCGTCAGTGCTGCACAGCGCAAGCTCCGCGAGCTGGGCTCCTAGGCTCCAGGCTCAGTGCTGGCCGCTTTCACGGCGCTGACGACGACTACATCCCAGTGGAAATCGATCGTCCCGTCAGGATTCTCTTGGAAGTCGAATGCTTGCTGCGCTTCATCCGGCGCCGCCAGTAGGTCGCGGCGCATCTCAGCGGAATCACCATCGGTCATGCCTGCCCGCTCAGCCCAGTCGGGGTATTGCAGTATCACGTAAGACATCGCGATATCTGTTACGTGAAGCCCTGCATCTTCAACGGCAGTCTTCCACTGTGATGGCGCGAGGTTCCGGCCGTGACTCCGATCGCGCCTGAGTTCTATCTCGTGCATCCACGCCGCAGCCGACTCATCCTCTGGTGCGCATGTATCTCCATTCACGAGCAACCCGCCTGGCGCAAGCACGCGCTCAACCTCTCGTAGCCAGCCTGGGAGATCGACGAAGTGGTGCGATGCCGTTCGAGTGACGATCAGATCTATTGATGCGTCTTGGAATGGCAAGGCCTCAGCCGCCACCAACGCAATCTGCGTTTCGGGCGCATCGCGCTCGCCGCGCAATCTCCGGACTTCCTCCAGCATCTGTGGGGTCACGTCGGTCGCGATGACTCGATCGCAGAAGGGAGCCACGGTGAACGCCGTGAACCCCGGCCCTGTGCCGATGTCGACACCAATCTTGTAGTGCCTCCCCTCAACGAACTCTCTGATATCCACGAGACTATTCCGGGTGGTGTGCGTAGTGCTGTTGGAGTAGCTCTGGGCCATCCGACCAAATTGTTCTTGGGAGCTGCGCTGCGATCCACTGGTCACGTTGCCTCTTGTTCTCGTGGGACAGGATTTGGCTTCCCATGGGAGACCATGGGAGATTCTACCAGCGTGAGCCCGCGTTCCCTGACACTTCTTGCTTCGGCGCGTTTGCTCTCGTAAGGGGACAGTTGCTTGGTCGGGTCTTCGAGTGCTTGGAGGCAGCCGGTGACGATGCAGTTGGAACTACTGAGAAGGCGCTCCGTATCCGGGGTGAAGCAGGCTGAATGGTATACTTCGCTCACCAAGTCTCAGCAGAGACGTTCCCGCGGGAGCTGTCCAGCGTGGCCTCTTTTGGCTCCGAGCGGGCCCGATCAGAGTCCGACTCCCTCTCCGAACTTTTTGAGCTTTACTACGATCGTATCGCGTGGTACATCACGTCCCGAGTCGGGAACCGTGACACCGCTGAGGACATGGCGGGCGATGTCTTCGTGCGCGCCGTTGAATCCTACGCCGGTTACAAGGATCGCGGCCTACCTGTCCAGGCGTGGTTGTTTCGCATCGCGCACAATCTCGTCATCGACCACTACCGCCGTTCAGCGAAGCGCAAGTCTGTGCCCCTCGATGAGGCAGGTGAGATCAGCGGTGGTTCTGATCCGTTTACCGAAGTCGACCTCAAGTTGTCGATGGAGCGGGTGGCTGAAGTGATGAAGCTGCTCAATGCTGGCCAGCAAGAAGTTATCTCGTTGCGTCTCATCGGCGGCATGACCGCAGAAGAGGCTGGCAACATCATGGGGCGGACCCCCGGTGCGATCCGGGAGCTTCAGCGCACGGCACTTAAAGCCTTGCGCGGACATCTCGGCCCCGATATTACCCATCTCGGCGCGAGCCAACCCGAGCGTGAAGAGCCCGATCACGAAAGGGAGGGTCGCTAATGGCGCTTGGACGTTCATTGAGCGAGATCCTCGACGAGTGCATCGATCGGGTCTCACGCGGCGAAAGCGTGGACGCTTGCGTTGCAGACTACCCTGATTACACCGATGAACTCCGTGACGAGCTTGAAGCAGCGGTTCTATTCCGCGGAGCGTTTGATTTCCAACCGCGCGCTAACGCAAAGCGAGCCGCACGGCTTCGAATGCATGCAGCGCTCGACCGTAAGCTGAGTAAGCGCTTCCGCATGCGTATCACATTGCCTCGTTCGTGGTTCGCCACTGGCTCGCGGATAGCTGCTTCGGCCGCCGTAGCAGTGGTGGCGCTGGTTGCGTCGGGAACCGGAACCGTACTGGTGGCGCAGAGCTCAACCCCAGGCGACTTGCTCTATCCCGTGAAGCGAACCGGCGAGGAAGTTCAACTCGCTTTTGCATTTTCTGATAGTCGTGAAGCGGATCTTCGGGACTCGTTAGTTGAGCGTCGCATGGAGGAGCTGGATCAGGTGGCGGCTGAGGGGCGCGAGCAGTTCGTTGCCGGTCTCGTTGACGAGATCATCGAGCATAGTGCCCGGGCGCAGGAGCTCGCCCTTGCGCCTGTACGGGCTATCGTTGCCACTTTGCCAGAGATCAACGCGCTGCCAACGCTGGAACCTGCCGGTACGGGCACGGTCGTGCACGTCCCCGAGGGCACACCGGAACCGACCGCCACTGCGCGGCCCGTGGGGCGCGCAGACAAGCAAGTGTCGGTGACTCCCGTGCTCACCCTGGTTGGTGAGCTTGATAGCATCGATGATCGTGTTAAAGCGATTGACTCCGATACTTTTGAGGACCAGACGCGAAGTGAACTGGCACGCCTTCGCAAGTCGTTGAATCAAACCAAACAACAGCTGAACCGATTGATGAACCGTGCGGACCAGGTGCACAACCCCGATGTCGTCGAGCGTGCTGTCGACCTCGATGGCCCGTCTGCTAACGATGACATGACACCGACACCGACGCCTACGGTTGCTGATTCTTTGGTCGTCGACTTGGACGGCCGTACGACGGGCACTATTCAAGACGTCGTATTCCAGTCGGAAAAGGGCAAGCTGGCGAGGGTCGACGTGCTCCTCACATTGGACGCTGATGGATCGCGACTGTTGGTTCAAATTTCGCGGGGTGGCACCCGCCTCCTGAAGAACGGAAAGGGTGCGAGCGTGAACGCACTCAGGCCCAACCAGCATGTCGTGTTGAGTGTCGAAGGTGGGACGGGAGAAGTGCTGGCGATGAGCATCCTCGATACCCCGCCGCAAAACACCTCTGATGACACCCCGCTGCGAACACGCAAATCGAACTAGACCGAGGGGCAAGTTTAGCCGGAAGATGGCGCGATAGCGTCGTCATTGGAGAAAACGGATCAGGCGAGCCGCTCCCACTAGACCCTCGTCGCTGGACGAAAGTATGCTTCGCCTCCCCACCTATGAACATGGGCTTGCAGGCACCGAACCTCCTAGCATGTGACGGCGTGGAACTCCGCGCTCGGAGGGGTGGGTGGCTCAGCGCCAGAATGTACAGCGTAGAAGCAGGATTGCCCTGCCGCTATTAGCCATGCTTAGCGCTATGGTGCTTGGAGCATGTGTCGGTGGCGGCGATGAGACCGTGCAAGCTGCTGAGCTGACGCAGTCGGCCGTGCAGCCAACTGCAACTCCCACACCTGCTCCGGTGGCAGCCCAAGCGTCGCCAACACCTACGCCAGCACCTGTGATTCCTCCGTTGGTGTCGCGAGTTGACGCGGAAGGAGCCGTGCTAGAGGCAATCGCCTCCTGCACAGAAGGCGTTGCTGGCGGCTTTGACGCGGCGTCTAGAGGCATCCGTCTCTTCTTCGACTCCACGTTCTTGAGCCTCAGCAGGGCGTGGCAGATCGAGGCGAATACAGCTGATTTTGCGGTGACGTTCGGGCAATGGCGCGTGAATGAGGGTGGGCTGCTGCAAGCATCGCCTGTCGACCGCGTCGCTGATCGGATAGCAACCAGCGGTCTCGATTGCATGTTCCCGATGGTGCTTCTGGAAGCGGATCCTGCTCCCCCGCGTTTCGTTGAACCGGTAGTCGTCGTTGATCCGGCCGCTACGGAGCCTGAGGTCGTCGTTGAGGAGCCCGCTGGCCCGGTGGTGCTCATCACCTCAGCAGACTTGGCGTCTATCCGGGTTTGGTCTGGCGTTTACAGCTGCTCGCAGGATTTTCCTTCGCTTTCAAGCTTCACTGCGCGGTTGGATGCGAGCAATGTCTGGCTCGTTGAGGGGCGCACCGATGTCACGTCATATGGTTTATGGGGCGTGGATGCCATAACAGGCGACGTTGACCCTCGCGACGAGCGGGCACGTCTAGTGTTCGCTAGTTGCGACGCGGGCCCGATCGCAGTTACCGGCGATCAGGCAGCGGTTCGCGTTTGGGTCGCCACGTACGATGGCTTCACCCCCGCTCCGTCGTTGGACGTGTTCCGATCGGCACAGGAGAGCCCAAGCCGCTGGGTCATCGAAGGGCGAATCGGAGATGGCGCCATCCTTTTCGGATTGTGGCTGGTCGAGACCGACACGGGTTCCAT
>JAQCEV010000048.1 GCA_027618515.1 Chloroflexota bacterium
CGTACCGCATCGACTGTTAGTGAGGTATCGTATGCCGGACGCTGAAACGGCTGAAACAACGGGAGTAGGAGATCGCCATGACATCCGAGCTTCGCAGACTAGAGACACCCGACAACCTCGAAAAGTTCGTTGAGCCTGACCCGTATGTTGAGTGGCAGACGCGCGAAGGCGTAAAGGTGATCACGGACTTCGCGTTCGAGGATCTCGACCAGGTAGAGCTTGGCCCATGGGAACGCAAAGGGGGCAGCGGCGCGGTCATCAACATCCCGCAGCGTTTTCTACCCAATGACGCGCACTTGGTGGAGATCAAGCCAGGAGGAAAGTCGGAGCCGGAGCACCATCTGTACGAAGAGACCATGTACGTGGTCTCGGGGATCGGTGCGACGAGCGTTTGGCTCGACGATGAGCACAAGATCACCTTCGAGTGGCACGAGGGTAGCCTGGTCTCAATCCCGCTGAACGCTTGGTACCAGCATTTCAACGCGAGTGGGACGAACCCGGCGCGCTATCTGTCTGTTACCAACGCTCCGCCTGTCATGCGGCAGTGGCGCAACGATGCGTTCATCTTCGACAACCCATTCCAGTTCACCGATCGCTTCACAGGCGACGGGGCATATTTCAGTGGCAGCGGCAAGCTTTACGAGCGACGGAAGTGGGCATCCAACTTCATCCCGAACGCTCAGACGATGATGCTGTGGGACTACCTGTCCCGTGGCGCCGGTGGAGTCAATGCGTCCCTGGAGATGGCCGGGAATGTCACCAAGTCGCACATCTCCGAGTTCCCCGTTGGCACCTACAAGAAGGCCCACCGGCACACGACGGGGCCGCATCTGCTCATCATGGGTGGCGTCGGCTTCTCGTTGTTGTGGAATGAAGGTCACGAGGACGAGATGATCCACGCGGACTGGAAGAAGGGCGGGATGGTCATCATCCCGAACGACGGGATTTTCCATCAGCATTTCAACACGGGCACGGAGCCCGCTCGGTACCTGGCGCTTCGTGCAGGCAATGGCTCGCCTCCTCCCTGGGGTGGGTCTGACGTGAGCGTGAAGGACGGTGGTGCGCAGATCGAGTACGAGGACGAGCACCGAGAGGTCCACGAGCTGTTCGAGGCGGAGCTTGCTAAGCATGGAGTGACGTGTCAGATGAAGGCATTCGTCCCCTACTGCACCGGCGATATCGGCCCCACCAGCGAACGGGATACCTAGGAATCAACTCCTGCGGTGTTGAATTGGGGGCGCTCCGGGAGTAAAAAGTCAGTAGTCTTTTGCAAATGTCGCTGCGGGCCGCCGCCAGATGCCTCGGTAGACCGGTCAGGCAGTGCGCTCAGCAGCAAGTGAACGTAGGAGGACGGCAAATGGTCAATATCATCAAATCGCGTGGGGATCGCTCGCTCAGGGATCTAGTGGATCTCGAGAAGGGCACCGTCGCACGAGAGATTTACGTCAACGAAGAGATCTACCAGCAAGAGCTTGAGCAGATCTACACGCGAGCGTGGCTCTTCATCGGCCATGAGTCGCAAGTACCCAACCCAGGTGACTTCGTGATGTCGCGGATGGGTGAAGAGGAAGTCCTGCTGGTACGCGACCGCAAGAACAAGCTTCACGTGTTCCTGAACACCTGCCGCCATCGTGGCATGAAGGTGTGTCGGTACGACGATGGGAACACGTTGCTCTTCACTTGCCCATTCCACGGCTGGAGCTACGACACGGATGGAGCTTTGGTTGGGGTACCCCATCACAAGGCGGCGTTCCACGAAGAGTTGATCAAGGCCGACTGGGGTCTCCACGAAGTACCGCAGATGGCCAACTACTTTGGGTCCATCTGGGCAACCTGGGACCCTAAAGCTCCCTCGTTCTTGGACTACATGGGCGTGTTCGCACCGACGATCCAGTGGTGCTTCCAAAGCACTGACGGTGAGGACAACGGTGTGGAATTGTTCAACCCGGCGACCAAGTGGCGCATCCCCACGAACTGGAAGTTCCCAGGCTTCAGTTTCGACGGCGACAGTGCCCACGCGGCGATGACGCACCGTTCGGTGAACGTTGCTGCCATCGGGCCGCAAGGCGACATGGAAGGCGGTAGCCGCGCTGGCATGAAGGCGCCGTTCCCCAAGACCTCCTACGAGATGATGATCCCGGAACTTGGCCACGGCGGGCACAATTACATGTTTGAACAGCCGGGAGTATCGGACTACGCCGACACCTGGCAGACGGAGCCCAAAGAGGTAGACGAGTACTACCGCGAGACGCGGGCCAAGAAGCAGGAGAAGTACAAGGATGTGTACCTGCACGCAGGGGACGGCGGAACGGCACTGATCTGGCCGAACGTCAACATCCAGCCCCAGCGCATCCTCATATGGCACCCCCACGGTGTTGGTATGACCGAGAGCTGGAGGCAATACCCCGTCGACAAGAACGCACCCAAGGTCGTGAAGGACGCACAGCGTCGCTACATGATGCGCTACGGTGGCCCGACGGGCGTGACCGAGTCCGACGACATGGAGAACTGGAACTACGCCTTCCCCGCTAGCTTGGGAACCGTGGCCCAACGCTTGCCTTACAACTTCCAGATGGGCCTCGGCCATGACTTCAAGGATGATCGACTGCCTGGCATGACGTTCAACTACCGGATCGCTGAGGAGAATCAACGGGCTCGCCTGCGTCGTTGGTTGGAGTTCATGGAGGCCGGTAGCTGGGATGACCTCTACCCTGTCAATCCTAAGAAGAACACCGACAAGTAACTGCCAGCAGGCCAACGGGAGAGAGGAGTCACCAATGACAACCGGGCGTGAAGGCTCAAACGCCGACGACCTGATCAACGTGAACAACACGGTGATCGTTACGAACCTACCGGAGGGGCAGAGGATCAGGCTGCGCGACGGATCCCTCGCCGAGGTTACGGCCAACCCCAAGGATGGGGCTTGGCTCTTTATCAAGTTTATCGAGTCACCTGAGGACCCCTCGCTGGTGGGCACCGAAGACATGGTCTTCGCCACCGACGTTGTTGGACTCGGCTAGCAGCGGGAGAAGAATCATGACCACCAACGCTACCGACGCGGCCATCGAGCGATTGCTGTTCGAACGAGAGATCGAGAAGTTCCTGTACCGCGAGGCGGAACTGCTCGATGATCGTCGCTACAACGACTGGATCGAGTTGATCGCCGAGGACATCCACTACCACATGCCAGTGCGCCGCAACGTGAAGTTCGGCGAGCAACACCGTGAGAACAGTGACTCTGAGTCGGAGATTTCCTGGTTCGACGAAGGCAAGCGCACCCTTGCAGGGCGTGTTCGCCAGATCAACACAGGCCTGCACTGGGCAGAGGAGCCGTTCTCGCGCGTTCGTCACCTGATCACCAACATCCAGGTTGGCGATTTGGATGGAGACGAGGTGCCGGTACGCAGCAATTTCTACTGCTGGAGCAACCGCCTGCGCGACGAGGTCAACGTGTTCGTGGGGACCCGACAGGATGTTCTGCGTCGTGACCCCGAGACGGGGTTCAAGATCGCGAAGCGCTTGATCCTCTTGGATCAGAACGTACTGCTATCCAAGGTCATCACGACCTTCTTCTAGACACAGGCTCTTAGACGCCGATGCCCGACTGGGTATGCGGGCGAAACGTGAGATACAGTAGACCCCAGCGGCATCGCCCTGGAGTCTGCGTTTGTCAGGGCGATAGGAATCGACCGATCTTGGAGATGGGCTGAAGTGGCAATAACGGCAGAGTGGCGATCGTATGGCGAGTTTGATGTCGTGCTCATCTTGGAGGACGGCGTAGTCAAGGAAGCCCTGACCGCTGACGCCGAAGTCCTGCACGACTTCCTCGCCGTGCTGCTTCCCAACGTGGCCGCATGGGAAGGCGACCACCCAGTCGAAGGGGATCGGCTGAATCCCGCCGCATGGGGAACGTTGATCATGTCCCGTGACACGAGCGGTGACATCACTGACATGGATCCAGAGCTGTTCTGGGCAGGCATCGGGATCTGGTTTCGGTCTCACGGAGTGGACTACAACACGCCCCGGCCCCAAGCGACACACGCCGATTAGTCACCCCACGTTGCACTAGCCCAGTGGCTCACCCCTCACGGAACCGAACCAACCTTATGCGTCGGCACGGCTAGTCGGAGATCATGGGTCAGATCACAGATCTCATCTCTCGGCCGTTGCCGTACGGGGAGCAGATCCCGGGCTAGGAAAACGGCTCGCTCGTGCGGGGGTGCTTGTCGTTTGCAAATCTGTACCGTTTTGGTCCGTTTTGATCCATTTGCAATGAGGCTGAGTCGCGCCTCAGCGATGGCGAGTCACTGAGAAATCACGATAGCGTGTTGGGGTGCGATCGCGCGAGGGGCAAGTGTCACTAGGCCGCAGGGATCTGGCGATGCGCCGACCGGCATTGCGAGGCAGGTCCCGATGGGGCGTGGGGGAACCCAAGCGACGCTCGGGGGCGTCGTTACTGGCGGCGAGCGTTGACGATGGCGAGGATGTCTGCGCCGTAGCGGTCGACGCGGGCGGCGCCGAATCCCCATATGCCAGCGAGGGTGTCGGAGTCTTGCGGTTGGATGAACGCGATCTCGCGGAGCGCTTTTGGCGAGCAGACGGCATAGGCAGCGACGCCGTCAGTGCGAGCGCGATCCAGACGCCATTGAGCCAGCAGGGCGTAGAGTTCTTTCTCGGATAGCCCGCCCGGCGATGACGGAACGCCTTGGAGCGGTCGTTGGAGCGACCCGCTCGGCGACCCCATCGCCCGTGGGCTGGCGCTGGTGGTTGCGGCGGCTGGGGACTTGAGGCAATTGTCACAGGCCCCACAGCGTTCGGGGGCTTCCTCGCCGAAGTAGTTGAGGATGAGCTTGCGTCGGCATTCGAACGACTTGGCGTAGCCGACCATGCGCATGAGGCGTTCTTCGGCGTGGCGTTGGTGGGCTCGGATGGACTCGGTGTCGATCGCGGCAGCGGGGTTCTGGGACACGAGCGCTCGGTTCTCGCCGATCAACCCTGAGTTCCGGAGGGCGTTGAATGCGCTGGCATACCCGTCCTGACCAGCGACGTTGCCCAGGTTGGTCGCGGCGTCCGTGCCCGAAATCATCTGGAACCAGATGCTCCGAACGGTTTCATCGCTAGGGTGGGCACGGTCGATGAACCACTGTTGAGACGATTCGTCGTCGGGGTGGAAGAGCAGGACACACTGCGCTGGCTCACCATCACGCCCTGCCCGTCCCGCCTCCTGGTAGTACGCTTCGATCCGTCCAGGCATGTTCATGTGCACGACGAATCGGACGTCGGGCTTGTCGACGCCCATGCCAAAGGCGTTGGTGGCGACGACGATGGATATCTCGTCCCGCATGAAGAGGCGCTGGACGCGGGCTCGCTCTTCGCTGAGCATGCCAGCGTGGTAGCCCGCGACGGATAGGCCTGCGTCTGCGAGCACGTTGACCATGTCATCGACGGACTGGCGCGTTCGCGCGTAGACGATGCCCGTTGCGCCTTGCTTGCCACGCAGGTAATTGAGGAGCCACTCGACGCCCTCGTCAGCCCAGGAGATGGTCACCACACGGAACTGGAGATTGGGTCGATCAACAGAGGTGACGACGGTGGTCGCGGTGTCGTTCAGGCCAAGGTTACGGGTGATGTCCGCCTGCACCTTAGGGTCGGCGGTGCCGGTTAGCGCTAGGGTTCGCGGGGAGCCCAAGCGCTCGCGGACGGCACCTAGCCTAAGGTAGTCGGGCCGGAAGTCGTGCCCCCATTGGGACATGCAGTGCGCTTCGTCGATCGCCAGCAAGCGGATGCCCGCTTTGCGGAGGCCATCCACGAACATCTGGTTGGTGAAGCGCTCTGGCGCGACGTACAGGAGGTTCACTCGCCCGTAGATGAAGTCCCGGTAGTTCTTGTTCTGCTCCTCGCGGGAGAGGGTGGAATTGATGAAGGCGGCCGGGACGCCTGCGGCGGTCAGCGATTCGACTTGGTCCTGCATGAGCGCTATGAGCGGCGAGACGACGAGGGTTCGGCTGGTGATGAGCGCAGGCAAGACGTAGCACATGCTCTTGCCGCTGCCCGTGGGCATGACGGCCAGCACGTCGTTTTGGCCGAGCGCGGTGAGTACTCGCTCCTGGCCACCACGGAAGTCGGGGAAGCCGAATTTCTCCTGGAGGAACGAGCGCATGCGCTCCAGTGAGAGATCTTCGTCGATAGTGGTTATGGGGTCCCCCGGTGGACGGCCTTGTAGCGGTGGCAAAGTAAGCCCCCCTAGGCGGTGTGCGCCAGGGGGCTTTTGGTGGACGTTGTTTGGCTGCCCCGCCTGGGTTCGAACCAGGGTTAACAGATTCAAAGACTGCTGTGCTACCACTGCACCACGGGGCAACGTGGGACGCTTCCGCCACTAGACGAGTTTAGGTGCGCGGGGCACACCCAGGCAAGACGATGGGCGTCTTATACACGCCGGGGATCAGTACAAGCGAGTCTGCTCGCGGGGCCTACTTCTGTCACTGGGCGGCCGCTGGCACGCTGTTGCGGTGCCCGCTGTAGCCCGCCATCGCGCCGCTGCGCTTCATCGCTGCAGCCTGAGTTGCGATGTAGACGCGCGGGTGCATCCGGTCGTCCTCGCCGTCCAACACCTTGGTGTAGATGTTGTGCAGATGGCGCTCGATCGTCTTGGGTTCGAGAAAGAGTGCGTCGGCGATAGCGATGTTACGGTAGCCTGCCGCCACTAGATCGAGGACTTCTATCTCACGGGCGGTCAACTTCTTCATCGGGCCGGTCTCCATTGATGGCTGGTTGAACAGGCCTTCGCTAGTGGCGGTGTCGATGACGATGCGGCCCTCCATGACCTGGCGAACGACCGCTTGGAAGTCACCTGTGGTGAGCACAGCCTGCTTTGACAGTAGGGCGAGGCTTGAACCCCAGTCCCGGAGGATCGTTCGGAGGTCGTCGTCAAAACTGGTAGGCGCGGTGGACGCCAAGATGATCAACGCTGGCCGCTCATCGGATTTCATGAGCCCCCTGACGAAACCCCGAACGTTGTCATCTAAGGTGTTGCAGCCACCAACACTCGGGTGCTGGTGGCTGCAAGTTCCGAAGCGAGGTCGGAATCGGGCGTCAGCAGATGTGTTCCGCTGATCGCGATGTCTTTGAGGTCTTGGGCGCAACGCTCGTAAGCTCCCAGCATGAGCGGGTGCTGTTCGGCGATAAAAACACGAACGGTGTTGGTCTGAGTCTGCATGAAATCCCCCTGATGTATCCGCTGTATATGCATCCGTCGGCCCGTCTGTCCCCGGAGAGTTGAGTCGCCACGCCAATGGCCAACTCTCTTTTCTCCGGCTTGGCGAGTCCTGATCCCACATCAGGCCCCGCAGCCGCTGAACACATGTACAACCTAACCCCGCCAAGGAACGACGGGGGCATCCAAGGTGACGGCCCAGGAACAGTTGCGTGTACAACTGTAAACAGGGGGTTGCCGGTAGGTAACAGTCGGGTACTGCACGGGGATAACCCCGTGCAGTACCGTCGAGCGCTAATTCAGGTCAGAGAACGCTGTCGGCACCCAGATCTGGTTGGTAATCTTCGTCACTAAGGGACCGTCAACTTCAGAGGCGGGGAAGGCGATTGCCCTCTCGGGGTCATCCCTGAACTCTGCCCATTTCGCCAGTCGTTCGGCGTCGTCGGCCCACGCGAGCATGTAGTGAAACTTAGTGTTGTCACCGATGGACTCTGTCCAATAGCCGACCGGCTTGAACCCGTACTTCTTAAATAGGCGGTCCGTCACGTTAGCGAAGCGATCTATCAGCGGTCGCATCTTTCCCGGTGCTGCCTCATAGGTCCTCATCTCGTAGATCAAAGCTATCCTCCTACATTGTTCTCGTTACTCACGGTTACTGGTCAGTACCCAGCGACACCAACCCCCCAGCCTCGATCCCCAGATCGCGGGCCAGGCCAGCGTTGATCTCTAGCACGTACATTATTGGGGTTCCGGGGTTGTACAAAGGAAGGTCTTCAATAGTAGCCCCGGGCGATGGTACGGGTGCGTTGTGGGTGACGCCAACAACTCTCATCGAGGTGTCGACCCATACGATATCAATCGGGAAGCGCATCCCACGCATCCAGAAGCTCCGCTGAGCGGAAGTAAGGTACGTGAACCACATCCCGGCTCCCGCTGCGAGGGAATCACGCCCAGAGAGGCCCACAGCACGCTCAGCGCTGTCGTCGGCGACGTCAACGATGAAGGTACCGGTGCCCACGCGAACCACGAGCGAGTCGTGAGCCGAGATCGCGATTGCCGGTGGCGTCGGTGTGGGCGTCAGTACTAGCGTGGGCGTTGCGGTTGGCGTGGGCATCACCGTCACCGGAGGGACGTTGGTGGCGGTTGGTGTGGGTGCTGATGTAGGGCTAGGTGTGGGGGACGGCAGGGCATCAGGCTCCTGCCCGCATGCAGCTAGCAACGCGATGGTGCACAAGGCCAGAAGCAGCAGACCGCGCATCACTGCGATTGGCCGGTCCAAAGCGTCGACTGCCGTTGCTCCAGCTTGGCGGGGTACGGGAGCCCGAGGTGCGCGTAGGCAGCTTTCGTTGCGATGCGCCCGCGAGGAGTACGGCTCAGGAATCCCAACTGCATAAGGAAGGGCTCGTAGACATCCATGATGGTGTCCGCCTCTTCGCTGATGGACGCGGCGATGGTCTCAAGCCCCACAGGGCCGCCGTCGAACTTCTCGGCGATGGCTCGGAGCACACGATGGTCTATGTCATCGAGACCAAGGCTGTCGACTTCAAGAAGCGCGAGCGCCTGCGCGGCAACCTCTGCGGTGACGACGCCATCCGCGCGCACCTGCGCATAGTCGCGCACGCGGCGCAAGAGTCGATTGGCGACGCGAGGCGTACCACGTGCACGACGCGCGACCTCCGTGACACCCTCAGGCACGATCTCCACTTTCAATATCTCGGCGGAGCGTGCCACGATGTGCTCCATGGCTGAAAGGTCGTAGAAATCAAGCCGATAGGTCGTCCCGAACCGGTCACGGAGTGGGGCGCTCAACATGGCGAACCGAGTTGTTGCGCCGATCAGGGTGAATGGCTCGATCTTAAGGTTGATGCTCTGGGCGCTAAGGCCCTTACCCATGACCCACGAAAGTGAGAAGTCCTCCATGGCGGGGTAGAGAATCTCTTCGACCACTTTGCCGAGCCGGTGGATCTCGTCGATGAAGAGGACATCGCCCTCTTTCAACTGAGTGAGCAGTGACGCCATGTCGCCAGGTCGCTCGATCGCGGGTCCAGCAGTGACGCGGATGTTGGAGCCCATCTCGGAAGCGATGATGTTCGCGAGGGTTGTCTTCCCGAGGCCTGGGGGGCCGTAAAGCAGCACATGGTCGAGGGGCTCACCGCGTTGTTGCGCAGCGGACATGCCGATGGTCAAGTTCTCTTTGACCTTCTCCTGGCCCACGTAGTCGGAAAGCCGACGCGGACGCAGCCCACCCTCGGACGAAATGTCATCGTCCCCAGCGTCACCAGCAACGATGCGGTCAGTCATGCGCGCGCCTCAGAGGTATACCTGCATCACCGAGGTTCGAGCATGGTGATGCAGGTGTGACGATTCTAGCGACGCGCGACGCGCCACCGCAACGAGGTATTGGTGTGCTAATCCTCGGCTGCCAGTTCATCCTTGAGTGAATCAACCACGCTCCGGATCTCTTGACTGGCCTTCGTCTCTAATGCTCGGCCCTGCTTCGGCACGCGCGGCTTATGCCTACGTCGCTTAGCCAGCATCATGCCCAGGATGACCATGACAACGCCAACTACGGCGGCCGTCCCACTCTGGGAGGCCATGGGCGCGAGGAAGGATAGCTGCATCTCAATCCGCGTATCGATAAGCTTTTCGGTAAAGACGGAACTGAAACCTTTTTGCCGAATAATGTCGTCGAGAATCTCGAACCCATACGCAGCAAGCGGTCCCATTGCGATCGCCGCCATGGCGCCGGAAACAAGGACAGGCAGGCCTGCCCACGCGAGTCGGGAACCCCACCGGCGGCCACCCAACAGGCCTACGATGAGCGCGATGATGCCGGGCACGATCAGGAGGAAAGAGATGTTGTCCCGACCGAGGCCGATGTACCCGCGTCCACTGTCGAACAGATCAAACTCCGAGTCACGGCCAACTATCTCTCGCAATTGAGCGTCATCGAATGTGAATCCGTCGCGCAGATACCCTCTGATCCGGTGAAGCAACCTGACGTTGTTATTGCCAACGAAATAGTCCGATGCCTGGGCGCGGATAAGGCTTTCGAGATCTTCCTCGGTAAACGTGTAGCCGTCCCTGAGAATCTCACGCAAGTCGTCGATGGAGACAGGGGAGTTGTCGCCGAATTGAGCGAACACCTGCTCATCGGTTAGTGTAATGCTGTCGGGAAGCGGCTCCACGATCGCTGCCACGAGTTGTTCGAGGACATCTAGGCCGACGACGCCCTTCAATTGCGCGTAGGAGATCAGCGGGGGGCGGCAGACAGGCAACGCATCAAGGGTAAGCGAGAGGCTCAAGAGCTCTTCGACCGAACAAACCCGGAGGGAGGTGTATATCTCAGCGAACTTCGCATCGGCCACGTCGACCAGCACCGACGCTGCGAGCGCTGCGCGGTCCGCAAGCGGGACGACGATGACGAAGCTTTCGGTGCGACCGATCATGTACGGCCCAACGGCGTCCACGGTCTCCTGTACCCGATCGGTGACCCATTCGACGGGGAGGACTTGGCTGATAGCGTTGACGATCTCAGCGTTGGTGAACGTGACTCCGTAGGGCAATTCAACGACCGCCCCAAGCGACGCCTGCACTACAGGTGCGATCTGCTCTTCAAGGAGGAACTCGTAAGCACCTTCGCCCTCAAGGCTGGTGAGCACCCACCCTTCAACGACATCAATCCCGGTCTCTGCACGCTCTTGTACGGGGATGGTCATCGAGAACGTGTCCTCTCGACCCAGCAGATACGGAGTGACCTCATCAATCACTCCCGCAACCTGTTCCCTAAACCAAGCCTCCGGCACGATCTCGACGATGCCGTCGACCAATTGCTGAGACGTGAGCGTCATGCCGAGGGGGAGCTGGCCCAGGATGTCGGATTCGTCGATCTGGTCGGTGACCACTTCACCCACCAGGTACCCATGAATATCTGCTTCAAGGAGCATTTCGTTGAACACTTCGGTCGCGGCTTCGATGCGGTCACCCACCACGATGGTGATCTGGAAATGCTCATCTTCGCCGGTGATGTAGGGCACAGCCGCGTTGATCACGGTGGTTACGTTGTCCTCCAGCCATACGGGCGGGAGGACGCGCTTGATGTTCGAAGATATGCCTTCAGGTGAAACATCTATTCCCAGGGGAATCTGGTCAGCGGGGAATCGTCCATCTTTCTCGGCGTCACCTATCAAGGACGGGATGCCCTCGTCGTAGATGAAATTGAAGAGATCCAGGTCTAGGAATGTGTCCGTGTAGTACGTCGGCTCGAGCAGCGTGTCGTTCACCCGGAATACGAGGAGCGTGGCCAGGAAAAGACTCAGGAACACCGGAATCAGAAGTATCGCGAAGAATCGCCTGATGACGATCATAAAGTCCCCCCGTCAAGAACTTGGCCGCCGAAAGCTTGGCGGCCAAGTTTAGCACTCGGCATTTCGAAACCCGAATCCCTCTATTGAACATAGTCGCATGATTCGTCATGTCACGAATCGTACCTTCGGGCGAGGTGCGGCAGGTGCCCAGCACTTCGAAAGCCACCGCTTCCAGCGACAAACTCCCCGTCGCCTCAGATACCATTGCTCACGAATCAGAACGATTAGGGGCCGCCGATGTCAGACGATCACCAACGTTGGAGCGAAGAGACCTACGGTCCCGCTATCAAGCGGACGCCCGAACGGCGCGCGGAGTTCCTCACGGAATCAGACCTGGCTATCGAGCCGGTCTACGCGCCTGAACACGCTGGAGAGGTCGAGTTGCCGGGCGAATACCCGTTCACTCGCGGGACGCAGCCGTCCATGTACCGCGGTCGCCTATGGACGATGCGCCAATACGCCGGGTTCTCGACGCCTGAAGAATCGAATGCCCGGTATCGGTACCTGATGTCTCAGGGACAGAACGGCCTGTCGGTGGCGTTCGACTTGCCTACGCAAACGGGCTACGACCCCGACCACGAGATGGCACGATCAGAGGTGGGTAAGGTTGGCGTGTCGATAGCCAGCCTGGCCGACATGGAGGCGCTGTTCGACGGGATCCCTCTGGACAAGGTCACGACGTCGATGACCATCAACTCCACGGCCCCGATCCTGCTGGCCCTATATCTGGCAGTCGCCCGCAAGCAGGGCGTGGCCTTCGACAAGCTGGGGGGCACGACCCAGAACGACGTGCTCAAGGAGTACATCGCGCGCGGCACGTACATCTTTCCGCCGGGGGCGTCGCTCCGGTTGACGACGGACATGTTCGCGTTCTGCGCTGAGCAGGTTCCCCAGTGGAACACGATCAGCATCAGCGGGTACCACATGCGTGAGGCAGGATCGACCGCACCGCAGGAAATCGCGTTCACGTTGGCTAACGGCATCGCGTACGTTCAGGCAGCGGTGGACGCAGGGCTAGATGTGGACTCGTTCGCGGGGCGTATCTCGTTCTTCTTTGCGTCGCACAACAACCTGTTCGAAGAAGCGGCCAAATTCCGAGCAGCCCGGCGCATGTGGGCGAAGATCATGCGGGAGCGGTTCAAGGCCAAAGACCCACGATCCTGGATGCTGCGGTTCCACACGCAGACGGCAGGCGTGACGCTCCAAGCACAGCAGCCGGACGTTAATGTCGTTCGCACCACGATCCAAGGCCTTGCGGCCGTGCTGGGCGGTACGCAGTCGTTGCACGTGAACTCCAAGGATGAGGCGCTAGGCTTGCCAACGGAGGATTCGGCGACGCTCGCGCTGCGCACACAGCAGGTGCTGGCCAGCGAGTCGGGTGTCACGGAAACGGTGGACCCGCTGGCGGGCTCCCATTACGTGGAGTACCTAACCGACGAGTTGGAGCGTATAGCCAACGAACTCATCGCGACCATAGACGGCATGGGCGGCGCGCCCGCCGCGATCCAGCTTGGCTTTCAGCAGCAGCAGATCGAAGATTCCGCCTACCGCCACCTGGGGCTCGTCGAATCGGGCGAGCGGATCATCGTGGGGGTAAATGCCAACGTCTCAGACACAGAGTCGCCCGTCGAGGTATTGCGGTTGAACCCTGACGCGGAACGTCGCCAGATCGAGCGCGTACGACGCGTGCGTGCCGAACGTGACGAGGCGGCGGTCGATCTGGCGTTAGGTCGGCTGGCGGTCGCGGCGGCAGACGCTACCGTGAATACCATGCCCGCGATCCTGGAGTGCGTTGAGGCGTACGCAACGCTAGGTGAGATCTGCGACATGTTGCGTGATGCATTCGGAAGCTATCGCCCATCCAACTAGGCACGCAAGCCAGCTAGTTGGGTCCGCCCCAGCCTCCGCCGCCCTGGCGTCACAGGTCACCGCTGGGACGGAATGCGGAATCGAGCACTTCACGGGAGAATTGTCCGTTCTCACCAACGGTTGCGTAGCGATAGAGCACCGCGCGGTAGGTTGAATCCAGCGCGGAACCGCCTGCTGCGATCAGCACACCGAGCCCCAGGGCGAACAAGATAATCACGCTGCCGACAAGTGCGTTCGCGTTCCATACGGTGAACCCGATGAACAGCGGGATACCCGAGAACACGAATATCGCCAGGAACATGATGAGCCCGATGCCCTGATTCCCGATGACCGCTTCGCCGAATTTCTCTTTAAGTGTGCGAGAGGAGCGCTTGATAGCCTCGACGCCGCTCGTTTGCTCAACGACGATGACGGGGATCACGAAGAACACCATGAGACTCCAGGCGATGCCCAGAAGACTGACCACGATGCTCGCGACGAGCCGTCCCGGGCCTTCCTGGCCGCGCGCCATGCTCTCAAGCGCTCGCAAGAGCAGGCCGACGGTGGCGGCGATGGCTGCCCACATGACGATCGCGCCGAGCCGACGATTCGCCTGGCTCAGCGCGTAACGGATGTCCGGGTCGTTGCCATCCATGCGATGCATGACTGCCGCGACTAGGGCAACTTGGAAGTAGATGATTGCGAAGTAACCCAGGAAGTACCCGATGGCGATGAGCGCGTACCCTGGCCCGCTCACCGGCTCTTCGTTAGAGCCGAAGGCTCCGATGGTAAGCCCGAACCCGCCGAGAACCACGGCCAGGAACGTGACGGCAACGAACGACGCGAGTGCTAGCCAGATCAACTCAGGATCCTGGCGCAACACACGGTAACTTTCGCCGATGAGCCGGAAGCTCCTGCCTATCGCTGCAAACATCGTTTCACCTCATCACGTCCGATTGCGATGTACGGTAACCAGAGAAGGGCGGAACAGCAAGCGTTCCGCCCTTCTCCATGGTCACCATCGCCCAGTGTCGGGCCGTTGCTAGTCTGAGGCGCCGGCAGGAGCCGGAAGGGGTTCCTCGCGGCCTTCTATACCAATGTTAGGTATCCACTCCAAGAAGCTGGGGTAGTACCAGTTGACCTTGCCGAGGAGGCGCATCGATGCGGGCACGAGGATCGATCGGACGATGGTGGCGTCCAAGAAAACGGCGATCCCCAGACCGAACCCGGCCTGCTGATTGCCAACCGACTCCCCAGCGGCAAAGCCAGAGAACACGGCGACCATGATCAGGGCAGCATCCGTGATAAGACCTGCTGTTGACCTTAGGCCATACGCGACCGAGCCAGCGTTGTCGCCCGTGATGTCGTAGCGCTCGCGCACACGGCTGAGAAGGAACACGTGGTAGTCCATGGACAACCCGAACAGCACCGTGAACAGGAAAAGCGGAATCCAGGCGTCGATGATGGGGGATTGCTGGAACCCCAAGATGTCCGCGCCCCAGCCCTTCTGGAACACCAGCACGAGCATTCCGTAGGCCGCGCCCACTGACAACAGGTTCAGCAGAATGGATTTGAGAGGGATGACGATGGATCTGAAGGCTACCGTGAGCAGGATGAAACTCAGGCCGAGCACGAATGCAAACACGATGAACGTGTAGCCGTCGGTCACGGCGAAGAAGTCGATGTTGCTGGACGTCCCGCCGCCCACGAATGCCTGTACCGCGACTCCCGCGAACGCTGCAGGGACGATGTCGTCACGTAGGCGGGTCACGGCGGATATCGCGCGCACGCTGGAGGGCTCGCCCGCGACCGGCACCGCAAGGCGTGTGACATCGCCAGAATCGCTCATGACAACGGTGCTGAACCCGACGAAGTCAGGGTCGCTGGAAAGTTGTTTGCGGAGGGCGGGTATCGCCTCAACAACGGTAGGATCGCTGGCGTCGCCCTGAATCACGATATCTGCGGGGGATGCGGCGCCAAACGAGAATTCTTTGTCCATCACCTCGAAAGCCTGTTTGGACTGAAGCCGGTCGGGGAGCACGTCGATCCCGATGAACCCCTGGTTGAGGTCGAGGGCGGGGACGGCAGCCGCGATCATCAGCCCAGCGGCCAGCCCGAGAAACAACACGGGGCGCCCCATGACCAGCCGTGTGACGAAATTCCAGAAGCCGCCTGTCGATTCGATCTCGTGGTGCGCCAAGCGCCGCCCGAACAAGGGAAGGCGCAGTCGATTGACCTTGGTGCCAAGAATGGACAGCGCCGCAGGAAGTAGCGTGAGCGTAGCGGCGACGGCGGCGATGACGACGAGGATGGCGCCAAGCCCAAGGCTTTGGAAGATGGATGTGGGCACGATCAGCATGCCAGAAAGCGCTAGCACCACCGTGAGCCCGCTGAAGAACACCGTTCGACTTGCGGTGGCGCCCGCCACTTCTATGGCGTCGAGCTTGGAGCGTCCACGCGCAAGCTCTTCTCGGAAGCGTGAGACAACGATCAGCGAGTAGTCGATGCCGACCGCCAGCCCAATCATGGAGATCATCATCGTGACGAAGAAGACCATCTGGTAGAACTGCCCGATGATCGCGACCATGCCCAATGCGGTGATGATAGCGACGATTGCCAAGAACAACGGGATAAGCGCGGCGACGACCGCGCCGAACAACGCCAAGAGGATCAGCAGAGCGACGGGAACCCCGAAGCGCTCTCCCTTCTCGATGTCACTGACGGACAATTCGTTGGATTCGAGTTGGAACGAGATCTGGCCAACGATAGCAACAAGGAAATCGTCCGTGGCTTCGTTGGCCGCCATGATCTGCTCGAGCACTGGCTCGATGGCTGCGGTAGCCTCGTGCAGCTCGCCATCCAACACGTACGGGATCATCAACGTGTGTCTGTCCCTGGACACGAAGTCGGGGATGTTGCCGTTGATGTAGTAGTGCCCTGCAGCTGCTATCAGCGCTTCGTGCGGCTCTGCTATTGCGAATGCCGCCTCCACCTGCTGCTGGAACTCGGCGTCGTCAACGGTGTATCGCTCCGATTGCACGATGATCACTTCTTGGAACGATTCACCGAATGCGCTGTCTACTAAGTCTCGCGCGACCTGCGATTCCGGGTTGCCTGTGAACGAGAAGTCGTTGGTCAACGCGTCCGCACCCCAAGCGTTGTTCAGTCCGAGCGCGGCCACGAGTACCACAACCCACACGGCGATAGTCGTTTTGGCGTGCGTAGCGCTCATCCTTGCGAGTGAGCGCGTTGAAAATCTTGATCCCGAACGCTGTTGCATCAGCCTCTCCCTTGTCGAGCCGCGCCTATCTGACGCTTATGTTTTAGCTGGGTCCGGCATAGCGCCGGTCCAGAATGAACCTGTCAGGAGTGCCTTCACCACAGTCACGTACGGTGCGGTTGGCGTGCTGGGATCGATGGCCTTCTGCAATCGAAACCCGTCGTACAGCGCGAACATCGCCCTGACGACCGATTGAGAATCTAGCCCGACGTCGAAATCGTCCCGTTCTTGTGCTTCAACGACGATGGCTCTCATGCCGTCCGCGATCGTCGCCTCACGCTCTTTGAACGTTCCGCGTACTTCGTCGTTGACTGCGACTTCTGCCCAAAGTTGAAGGATGGCACGGTTCTGAACGGTGGCGTCCGGCCCGTCCACTCGGCTGAAGAAGGCATCCGCAAGCCCTTGAAGCATCTGGCGAGTGTCCGGGGCCTCAATCGCCCGGGCAAGCAACTCCTGGTCCGAGGTCTCCTGTGTGACGTCGCAGGCGGAAGCGATGATCGCCTGTTTGCTCTCGAAATAGCGGTACACAGCGCCCGCGCTGAGATCAGCCTCAGCGCAGATCTCCTGCATGGTTGTGGGGTGGAACCCCTTGCGGGCGAAGCACTGGAACGCCGCGTCGACGATCTGCTGCTTCCGCGCTTCCAGGTGTTGTTCAGAAACTTTGGGCATTGATTCAATCCACTGCTGCCACATGTCAATCTTTTGGGGGAGGCGCTTGTCAAGTCGCGGAGTGTACAATAGCGCCCGACGATTCCTGTTTCCCCACCCTTTTCCTTCCGGCGGAGGTTTTGATCCATGCTTTCAGTTCAAGAGAACGACGCCCTTACCAAGGTTGGCCCTGGCACGCCTATGGGCGAATTGATGCGACGCTACTGGCACCCGCTGGCGGCGACGGGTGAACTGGATGAGCGGCCCACCAAGGCGGTCAGACTCCTCGGCGAGGACTTAGTGCTGTACAAGGATCGCTCTGGCACCTACGGCCTGATCGAGCGCCTGTGCCCGCACCGTCGCGTGGATCTCTCCTATGGGATTCCCGAGGAAAACGGTCTCCGCTGCATGTACCACGGCTGGATGTTCAACGAGACCGGCCAATGCATCGAACAACCCTTTGAGGAGACCGTGCACCCCGACGGCCGTTTCAAGGAGAAGGTCAAGATCCAGGGGTACCCGGTGGAAGACCGATTCGGAATGCTGTGGGCCTACATGGGCCCCCTACCCGCTCCTCTGAACCCCACCTGGGAGCCCTACGCTTACGAGAATGGCTTTGCGGCCATCGGTATCGCAGAGTTGCCCTGCAATTGGCTTCAGTGCCAAGAAAATTCACTCGACCCGGTTCACCTTGAGTGGTTGCACGGGTATTGGGGCGAGGTTCAGCGTCAAGAGGCAACTCTAAAGGATGGCGATGCGCCCGAGTTGGTGATGACGGTGCCACGCAAGCACAAGAAGATCGGGTTCACGCAGTTTGACCACGGCGTGATCAAGCGGCGGGTGACCGACGAGGGCACCGAAGAGGACCACGACTGGACTATGGGCCACCCGGCTGTGTTCCCGAACATCCTGTATGTGGGCGATATGGTGAAGTGCAACTTCCAATACCGCGTACCGGTGGATGACGAAACGACACTGCACATCACTTGGTTCTTCTACAAGAGCGCGCCAGGCGTTACGCAGCCGAAACAAGAAAAAATCCCCTACTGGCATGTCCCGTTGTTCGACAAGGACGGAGTGATCATCCCTGACCTGGTAAATCACCAAGACTTTGTCGCGTGGATCACGCAGGGTAAGAACGCCGACCGTAGTTTGGAGAAACTCGGCGAATCCGACCGTGGGATTATCCTTTACCGCAAGCTCCTCCGCGACCAGATGGACATCGTCGCCGACGGTGGCGATCCCATGAACACGTTCAGGGACGCCAAGGAGGCTTCGTACGTGGAGTTGCCGTTGGAGCGTTGGCCCACGATGCAGGGGTCGGAGCGTTTCACCACCTACATGAGCGCTCAAGCTGATGAACCTGCCACCCAGGTGGAGCAGATCCAGATCGTTCTAGACTCTTGGGCTGCCCAAGCTCCGGTCTAGCGCCAGATACCATTGAGCGAAAAGAGGGCTCCGCGTTTGCGGAGCCCTCTTTCTTTTTCCTTTTTCGCTTGCGCAGTCACGCGCCCAGGACTCACTGGCGCTGAAACACCACATTCACCGATGCCGACCCGACGGCCGAACTACGCTCGTCCTGAACGGAGAATCCATTGTTCAGGAACGCCAGTCGGATGGGGTCGTCGCCTTCGTTGACCTCAATCAGCACACTCAGCAACCGGGGGTCAGCCAGTAATCGGCTAGCGCCGCGAATGATCGCCTCCTCGTGGCCATCGACGTCCACCTTGATGTGCGTGGGGCATGGGAGGCCCAGGTCGTAGACCAACGTGTCCAGCGAGATGGCGAGGACACCCTGGGTGCGCCCACTATCGTTCTCTGCGACGCGATCCAGTTGGTGTAACGCGCCGCCGGCATCGGCTGCTCCGCTCAGGTGCAGCGCGCCGAGCTTCAACTCGTCGCTCAGGGCGACCAGATACGCCGTTGTGGTGCCCGACAGGGCGTTCAACGCGATGTTCCGGTTCAGGGCTTCGTAGTTCGCGGCCTCTGGCTCGAAACAACGCACCGTAACGGTGCCACCAGCCTTGAGGGCCGCGTATACCCCGTACTGCCCAATGTTGGCGCCAACGTCGAAGAAGACATCGCCCGGCTTGACCACCTGGTCGATCCAATCGAGCGTACCGGGTTCTTTGCTGAGGTAGGCATCGACGCGCTCACGTTCACGACGCGATCGCGTCTCCATGCGCACGTGGACGCCACGGACGTCGACATCGCGCACGGTACGCCGGTCTAGTTGTCGACGGACGCGACCGGCGACCTTCTTCGGATTGACGAATGACTTCAGGGGCGGCATAGGCAAATGGTATCCCTGAAGGCGCCAGAGGCGAACCCTTCGGAGTCACGCTTGCTCGCGGAGTTGCTCCCGGATGCCTGCCACGCTATCGTGACCGTCACCATGGTCAACCAAGCACCTAATTCTGCCCCTTCCGCCCTAACTCACCTCCGAATCGTCGAGATCGGTGGTATGCCAGCGGCCTATGCAACTAGCTACTTGGGGGGATTCGGCGCCGATGTCATCAAAGTCGAACCGCCCGGTGGCGACCCAGCGCGCCTGCTGCCCTCATTCGCGGGCGATATGGTGGACAGGGAGCGGAGCATCCCGTTCCTGAACGCCAACGTCAACAAGCGCAGCATCGCACTAGACATCGCGGAGGCCGGAGGCGCGGCGACGCTACGCGACATTCTGGCGCGGGCCGACATACTCATCGAGTCAACGCCGGTGGGTGAACTGGAAGCCCTTGGGTTCGGCGCGGCGGCTCGCGACGCCCTCAACCCAAGGCTCGTCACCGTCAGCATGACCCCGTTCGGCCAATGGGGCCCCTACGCGAGTTACAAGGGGAACGACGCCATCGCTGCGGCGATGTCAGGGTTCATGACAAACCAGGGTGACGACGAACGCTCCCCGGTGGTGCCTCCGTGCCAGATGGCCTACCAACTTGCGGCGGTGCAGGCGGCCTACCTAGCGCTGGCGGGGGTGCGCCACGAGCGCGAGACCGGGCGCGGTCAACACATCGATCTGTCGCTCCAGGAGGCGCTCACCTACGCCAATGTGCAGTCGCTGGCCAAGTACAGCCAGCGCAGCGAGGTGGTCAAACGGCCAGGGAGAGAAGGAGGTCCGTTCAACATCTATCGCGCCCGCGACGGTCGCTACGTGTTCATCGCGATCTACTTCGCGGCTCACTGGCAATCCCTGACCCGCGACTGGATGCAGGACGATGTGCTGTCGCAGCCAGAGTGGGACAACCAGCAATACAGGATCGACAATGTGGACGTGATCCAGATGCTCATCGGCGAGTTCATCGGCCAGTTCGACGCCGACGACTTCGTACGTCAGTGCCAGGAACGCGGCATAGCATGCACACCGGTGAACAGCCTCGAGGACCTCACCACCGCAGAACAACTGACGGAGCGTGGGTGGTTCTGGACGGTAGATCACCCTGTCGTCGGCTCTTATCAGGCCCCCGGCGCACCGCTAATCATGTCTCGCACGCCGTACCGCTTGTTTCGTCCAGCTCCACTGCTCGACCAACACCACGACGAGATATTGGCGGAGATGAGGGCGCCCATGAGTGTCGTCACGGACACGCCCAAGTCGCAGGCGCGCGCGATGCTAGATGGCATACGAGTCGCGGACATCACTCGCGTGTTCGTAGGCCCTATCGGCACGCAGTTGCTCGGCTTCTACGGCGCACAGGTCATCAAGGTGGAGTCGGCTGATCTCCCCGCGAACCGCGATCCCGGACGGGGGATCTACCCCGACATGAACCGCAACAAGCTCCCGTGCACCATAGACCTCCGCAATCCTGAAGGTAAAGAGCTCTTCATGCGCCTCGCGGCAATCAGCGACGTGGTCGTCGATAACTTCTCGGCTGGGGTCATGGGGCGCCTGTCCTTGGGCTACGACGAACTTCGGAAGGTGCGACCAGACATCATCCGCATCGGCATGCCGGGTATGGGGTCCACGGGCCCACAGCGCAAATGGGTCACCTACGGAAACTCCCTGCAGGCCTTCACCGGGTTGGTGCACCTCTGGGGTCATCCCGACTCGCCGATGGAGGCCCACGCTAAAGGCACCACGCCGGATTACGTGGGCGCTGTGTTCCTGGCCCTCGGCGCTCTCGCTGCCATCGAGTACCGTGACCGCACGGGTGAAGGCCAGGAGCTCGAGGTGAGCATGTTGGACGGCCAGGCAGCACTGATGGGGCCGGCCATGCTCGATTACACGATCAACGGTCGATCGTGGGGAGCAGTGGGCTACGACGAACCGCTCACGACCGGATTTGCGCCCTATGGCTGCTACCCATGCCGGAATCCAGACACGTGGATCGTGATCACGTGCGAGGGCGATGAAGAATGGCAAGCGCTGGTCAGCGCCATGCGACAACCGCCGTGGGCAGGTGACGCTCGTTACGCAACGCACGAGGCGCGCCGGGAGCATCGGGCAGAGATGGACGAGCATATCTCCGCGTGGACGAGAGGCCTAACACCGCACCAGGCTCTACGCCTGCTGCAGAATGCGGGAGTGGCTGCGGGCATCGTGATGAACTCCGAGCACCTATACATGGATCCACACCTGCGCGCCCGTGGGCACTTGGTGGAGATCAACGAGCCCCCCTGGGGCACGCTCACGCACCAAGGATTGCCTGGCATCCCGTCGGAGTCGCCAGCGTGGGCCGATGGTAAGCCACCGTGGCCCGGCGACGATAACGACTTCGTCTTCGGTGAAGTACTCGGCCTGACCGAACAGCAGATAGCGGATGGCGAGGCCACCGGCGCCATCCGCTAACCAATCTTGACTCATCCGCCGTTATCGGCACTACGGGAGAAACGAATATGGCTTACGAATTCCTGCTCTACGAGAAGCAACGCCAAGGAGTGTTAATCACCCTGAATCGGCCAGACCAGCTCAACGCCCTCAATGAGGGCATGCGCGCCGAGCTAGACGATGCAATTGCAGAGGCCGAGGCGGACCCGGAGATTCGGGCTATCGTGCTCACGGGAGCAGGGCGTGCGTTCTGCTCTGGGGCCGACATGGGGAGAGAGCGAGCACCAACGTCGTGGCCCGCTGGCGTCCCTGTGGGGATGACGGTGGGTGAGCACATCGCAGGTTGGCGGAATCGCGACGGTACGGGCTCCAAGCGGCTTCAGCGCATGTGGGAGCTCAACAAGCCGGTCATAGTAGAGTCCCAGGACGTGGTGTAAGAGACAGCAGGGCCTGGCAAGACAGAGGCCACCGCGTCACCC
>JAQCEV010000049.1 GCA_027618515.1 Chloroflexota bacterium
CCTCCTCCCGGAGCGGACAAGCGACCTTTAGTCCTAGCGCCAAAGCCAAGAGATCCGAGGGCGAGCCCCGACTGGCTCCACGACTCAACCCACCAACGAGCCCCATTCCCGGAGCGGCCAAGCGACCTTTAGTCCTAGCGGCGAAGCCAAGAGATCCGAGGGCGAGCCCCGACTGGCTCCACGACTGAATCCACCAACGAGCCCGGGGCAACGCCAAACACACCACTGCGTCAGTCGACTAGACTTCCACGCACCAGCCAGAGCCAGGAGCCACCCCATGGACCACATCGTTCGCAAGATGGAAGAAGCGCCCCCAACACCGGGCAAGCCCGATGAGCAAGGCCGACGCACCATCACGTTGCACGTGGAGGCCGAGACGCGGGATCGCCAGCTCAAGCACGCGGTGATCAGCGGCGGCAGCACGAGCCCCTTCAAGGTCTACTGCGACGAGGGTGTGTACCTCGGTGGCGACGACTCAGCGCCATCACCGTTGGCCTACTTCAGCCTCGGCATAGCCTTCTGAATGCTTACGCAATTCGCTCGGTTGAGCGAACAGACGAAGCTCTCCTACCGCAAGGCCAGCGTCAGCCAGACCACGAAGTTCGTGCGGGGCGGCTCCATCCTGGCGGGCGATATCTACGGCGAGCCCGGTGGCATCGTCACCAACATCGACGTGGACTCCGATGAGCCCGCGGACAAGGTGGCAAACATCGTGAAGCTGGCAGAGCAGTCGTGCTTCGCGTTGCAGTCGATGATGCAGAACACGCCCGTGTCGGCGACCGCAACGCTGAAGGGCGAAGCGCTACCATACTAGCGCGAGGATCAGCGATAGACACCAAACCAACGAACGGAGTCAGCGATGCCAGCGAATTGGACGACCATCACCGTACACGGTCAGGAGATGGAAGCGTACGTGGCCTCACCAGCGGGTGACGGCCCCCACCCCGCCGTGATCATCGCCCAGGAGATCTGGGGCGTGAACGGCTACTTGCAGTCCATGGCCAACCGCCTGGCCGCGAACGGGATCGTTGGCGTGGTGCCCGCGCTGTTCCACCGTGAAGGTCCGGGCATCGTCGGCCTGTTCGAAGAAACCGAGCTCGCGTTCGAGCGCCTAGCCAATTATCGCGACGAAGAGATCCTCGCCGACATCCGTGCCACCCAGGGTTACCTGCAAAGTCGCGACGACGTGCGCAGCGACCGCATCGGCATCATGGGCTTCTGCGTTGGCGGGCGCATCGCTTACATGGCCGCAGCAGCTGTCGACGGCCTCGCGTGCGCGGTCGACTTCTACGGCGGACGCTCCATGGTTGCGTTCGGCGACGGCCCCGCGCCGTTCGACCTCACCAAGGACATCCAGGTTCCGCTACTTGGCCTCTTCGGCGATGACGACCCGAACCCCAGCCCCGAAGATGTGGCCAAGTTCGCCGCAGCCCTATCGCAGAACGCGAAGACCTACGAATTCCACTCCTACCCCGGCGCGGGCCACGGCTTCAACTGCGAGGAACGCCCCACCTACCGTCGCGACGCCTCGCTCCACGCATGGGGCAAAGCGCTCGGGTGGTTCGACAAGTACCTCAAGGCGTAGCTCAGCCAGCCCGCCCGGTCAGCTATGGAAGGCGCGTGTCGGGCAAGTGTCGAACGTCGTTAGTTCGCTAGCAGCAGGCGTTCGATCTCAGGCTCGGACGCAACGCGCATCGCCATTCGGAGCGCCATGCCGTGCCCATCTCCCTCTACGGCGGCGAAGGTTACGGGTACTCCTGCAGCCCGCAACGCCTCCACAAAGAAGGAGGACGACTCGAACGGGATAACCCCGTCAGACATCGCATGGGAGATGACGAACGGCGGGTCTTGGGAGTCCACATGATTGTATGGGGGTGCGAGTCGCCACGCCTCAACGGCCGCAGCGTATCCGCCGCCCAGCATCTGCTCGGCGGCGTCAACTATGTTTAAGCCCCTGGGCGGTCCCGAAAGCGTTCAGATTCGCTGGTCCCGAATAACTCACCACGATTGCTAGATCGATCCTGGCTGCGGGATCGCCACAGGCCATAGCGATGATTTCGTCATCGCTATCAATGGTTCCTAGCAGTGAGACGAGATGCCCCCCGGCGCTTTGACTCATCGCCCCAATACGTCGTGGGTCGATATCATATTCGCCCGCGTTCGCTCTAATGTGTCGAAGCGCGCACACGATATCTTGGATGCTGGCTGGCCAGGATGGGTGTCCAAGTGAGCGGAGATGGTAGTCGACCGAGAACACCGAAATGCCCCGGCTCGCATAGTCAGAGATATCTTCTTGAAAAGAGCCCATGTCACGACCTCCGCCGGACCAATTGCCTCCGTGCACGGCCAGCAGAGCGGGAAAGGGGCCCTGCCCCTCCGGTGTGTAAACGGTCATCAAATGATCAGGATCACCATCATCAGCGTAGCGAACGTCCCGTTTGAGGGTGAATGTTGTCGTGGCAGGCAATAACCTGGTTTGGTCGATCAGGCCGTCAAACGCCGGAGTGATCCAGACCGCTCCAAAGGGTGAAAGATGATCGTCATCGCGGTAAAGCGAGTGATGATCCGCTTCGACACGGCACTGGTTTTCGTCACAAAGTATTGATGCGGGGTCAATGATTTGGACCCCGTCGCCTGCCATTGCATCAATCTGTGCGTTGACGAAGCGTTGACGCTCCTCATTTTCTGCTGGCGGTCTGCCGAGCGAGTCGACCTGATCTCCGAAGCGAGTTGCGAGTGCCAGGCGGCGCGGGACATTAAACAACTGCTCTGGCACCTGCTTGACGATCCAGACCTCGGCACCGAGTTCCCGCAACCGGCTCACCGTATCGGGCAAGTGATGCTCGAAAACGTCTCGGGCTTCTTCGGCATTGGAACTGGGCGTCTCCTTATCGCGCAGCCATCGAGGGGCAGCGAGAACATCAACTCCATTCGTTTCCGGCCCCTCGACATAAAAGGCCCATCGCGCGGTTAAGACGATGTGCGAGGGGCTCAAATCCCTCAGTTGCTGAAATATTCGTTCGTTGAAATCTGCGCACCCGCTGAGGCCAGCCACCTCCACACCAAACAGTGGCGGGCATGCAGAGTTGGAGCCATGCATCACGAGAATGTCGTCAGCCTCGGCCATGCCCTCAAACATCGACAGCAACGCTTCAGCGTGGCTGTCGCCCAAACTCACCACTGCAGGGTCCAACGATATGTTACCGAATCGACAAAGCTCAACACTGTCTAGGGCTACCGAGGTGAAATCACATGCTTGCTGACTGGATGTCCGCAGCGTGTCCTCGACCAGATAAGTCAGCATCGAATCGGGGAGCCTGGCGGGAATGCCGTCCGTCCGATCAATGCTGAAGCCAGCAGTTCCAATCACCAACAAGCCTGCGCCCGCTGTTGCCAGCATGCTTCGCTTAGATGGCCCCCACGTCCTTTTCCTAAACGGGGTCTTGATAAATCGCCAAGACAGGTAGGCGAGGGTGAAGCTAAGGGAAACGACGCCGAGGTTCCAGCCGAAAGAAAGGAATGCGGTTGAGTTGACGTAACGCGCGAACACAAAGAGCGGCCAATGCCACAGGTACAGCGAGTATGAGATGAGGCCAACGAAGACTAGCGGTCTCGTCGCAAGCAACTGTCCCACGAAAGTCAGCTTCGTACCGTTGGCCCAGATCACCGCTCCCGTCCCCAATACAGGCCAGATCGCGGCGATGCCGGGGAAGGGTGTTGCGGGATCAAACGCGACGACTGAGAACGCAATCAGCCCGACTCCAAGGAAAGACACTACTTGCCGGATCGTGTCACTTGCTCGCAAGTTGTCCTTTTGGAGCGCAAGCCAAGCACCCACCGCTAGTTCCCATGCCCGCGAGGGCAATAGGTAGAAAGCGGCCCCTGGTGTCTGCTGGACTGCCCAAATACTGATAGCCAACGATGCGACTCCAAGAGCAAGGACTAGCTGCCTCCGGAATCTGAAAGCGAATCTTGAGATCACAACCATCGACAGCGGAAACAGCAGGTAGAACTGCTCCTCAACCGCCAATGACCACGTGTGCAGCAACGGAAGTTCGTCAGCCAGCGGGCCGAAATAGCCCGATTGCCGCCAGAAGAACACGTTTGAACCGAAAACACTTTGGGCAAGCAGCGACTGCCCAAAGCGGGCGAAATCGGAGGGCAGCAGCAAGAACCATCCGACGACGAGAGTGAACCCCGCAACAGTGATCAGAGCGGGGAGAATCCTTCGCGCCCTCCGTTCCCAGAAGCCTAAGAGGCTAAATCTCCGCTGCTCCAGGTCGCCAATGATCAGAGAAGTGATCAGGAAGCCTTAGATCACGAAGAACACATCCATATCCATAAATCCACCACTGAATCCGGGTGCTCGGGAGTGAAACAACACAACAGGAAGGATTGCGAGCGCTCGCAACCCATCAATCTCAGGCCTATATCTGTTCAACTAAATCTCGTATTGCTTGCCACGTTTGATACGCAGAAAAGGATACTGACTAGGCTGGCGCGAACGAAAGGCGTCTTATGACCCCGCTAAGGTCGATTCGCCGGCTTAGGCAATCAATCTGCAGCCGGGCGTGATCCTGACGTTCGGCGCTGCTTGCCTGCGATGGGTAATCGGGTCGCGTGGCGACCAATCATTGAGTCATCACGCGCGCAGGGTAACCAATCGCTAAACCGCCATCGCTAGCACAGCTTGGCGCGTTCGCGTACAGTTGATGCATCCCCTGGGCCAGACCCGAGTGTAGATTTGCGTCTCTTCCGTTCATCGTCTGCCACGTCCGGTGCGCCATCCGCTGACGCCATTCCCTCGCTGATCAAACGCAACACAGCGCTGTTCGCATCGGCGCAGGCGTTGCAGGGTTCCGGCAATCAGCTGATCACAGCGTTGGGTGCGGTGATGGTGCTGGAGTTCACGGGCTCCGCGCTGCTGACCGGTACCGGAGTAACGATGCTCCAACTGGCGAGGATCCTCGTCTCCTACCCCCTGGGGAGGGTCGCTGATACCTACGGCCGGAGACCCGCCATGCTGATGGGCCTTTTCCTCGGGCTCGCTGGCGCGCCTATCCTGGCGACCTCCGTGGTCTTCGAGTCCTACTTCCTCTTCGCGCTAGGTGCCCTCGTGTTCGGGATGGGAGTCGGCGCCACCCAACAGATGCGCGTGGGCGTCACGGACATGTATCCCGCCAAGCGCAGGGGTGAAGCGCTCGGCTACCTGCTGACAGGCAGCCTCATCGGCAGCGTGGTCGCGCCTTTTCTGATCTCGATCGCTGGCCTGGTTTCCGGGTGGACGGGGATCAACGAACTCGCCATGCCCTGGCTACTCACGCCACTCGTCATCATCCCCCCGGTCTTCGCCATCCTGCTGGTCAAACCAGACCCGAAACACATCGCTACCCACATGGCGGATTTCTGGCCCAACATCACCGAAAACGCGAAACCGGCTCGCGGGACGATGAGCTTCAAGGACGTGCTGCGGTCACGCCCACGTATGACGGCGATGGCCTGCTACGCACCCGCGCAGGGCGTGATGTCGATGTCCATGGCGGCCATGCCGCTCGTGCTCACGTCTTCGGGCCACTCGCTGACGCGCATCTCGTGGGCGGTGACTATCCACGTGCTGGGTATGTTCGCGTTCTCGATCCCGCTGGGCAGGCTCGTGGATCGGGTGGGGCGAACCAAGGTCATCTGGGGCGGGCTCGCGACATCGGCCATGGGTGGTCTGCTCATGCCCATGACGGAGATCTACGGGCCGATCACGTTCGGTGGGTTCTTGTTCGGGGTTGGCTGGTCAGCGGTGTTCGTGGCGGCCACTGCGATCATCGCCGACGCCACGCCGGTAGAGCAGCGCGGACGCGCCATTGGGCTCAACGACACCACCGCGAGTCTGTTCACGATCGCGCTGCCGATCACTGGTGGGGTGATCGCAGATCAGTTCGGACTGATGGCGGTCGGGATATTCGCGGCGATCCTGACGATGCTCCCGCTGCCCCTACTGATGAGGCTACGCGAGACATCGCCAGGCCATTTCGAGGACGCTCAGGAAGCGTCCGCCCCCGCTAGCTGAACGCGGGCACGACCTCTTTGCCGAACAACTTGATGGAATCCTCCACCATCGAGTGCGGCATGCGCCCGATGTGGAATTTCCCGGCGAAGTGGTTGAACCCGATGCGCTCGCTGCTCTCCGCGAGCTTGCGCGTGACCGTCTCAGGGCTCCCCACGATTGCCAGGCCATTGTCGATCCAGAAGTCGAACGATTTCGAGCACTCGCGGAAAATCCGCCCACGCTCACGGATGTCTGCCGTGTCCTCGGTGCCCGTGCCACGGGGGTTCACGCCGAACCCGACCTGGCTGGTGGCTACCAATTCGCGGCCCAGCGTGTTGGCCTCCATGATGTACGCCTCAGCCTGCTCACGTGCCAAGGCGTCCGTCGCTGCGACGTGCACCACACGCATGAGGAACTGCTTAGGCCTCGGCCCGCTGTGCCCTGCCTCTGCCCACAGCCGACGCCAGTCAGCGAACTTCGTTGTCATCGAGTCGTCAGTGTCGATGTTCTGCGCCATGTGGTAGCCACGCTTGGCGGCGAACTCGATAGCGCGCGCACTGTGGACGGCTGCCCAGATGGGGATGTTCGGCTTCTGGTACGGCTGAGGCTCAACGATAGCCTCCTCGAAGTTGTAGAACTTGCCGTGATACGTGACCGGCTTCCCTGACCAGGCCATCTCGATGATGTCCATCGCCTCGTCGCCCATCTCCTGGCGGTCGTAGAAGTTCATGCCCCAACGGATGAACTCGTGCTCGTGGACACCGATACCAGCGCCGAATTCGGCTCGTCCGCGCGAGAGGTGGTCGAGCATGGCGACCTCTTCGGCGAGGCGGATCGGGTTGTGGAACGGGAGCTGCCAGATCATCGTGCCCAGCCGGAGTTTCTCGGTGTTCCGAGCGACCGCAGTCAAGAAGATCGACGGGCAAGTGACCGCGCCCACGTAGGAGCCTTGGTGCTCCAGCGTCCAGTAGTACTCGAAGCCCGCCTCTTCGATGAGCCTCGCCTGCTCGATGTGCTTCTCGTAGACGTCCGCAGCGCTCGCGGCGTGCATGACTTCGTACGTCTGCATCTGATCCCACACACCGAATTCAAGCTTAGCCACGTTGATCCTCCATAAGATACCTACTCCGAGCGCTGCTACTCTAACCCCGGCCATCGCCTAGTTCAACTCATGGAGTCGTTCCCGCAACCAAACGATCACCGTTCGCATCTCATAAAAGACCTCATGTGCGATAATGCCGCGCAGTATCAGCAGACCGGGATGCACCCATGGCAGACGTCCGCGACGACCGCAAGTACCACGAAGGCCACGGCTGGATCGTCATGGAAGACGAGTCCATCGGGCGCTTCGGCATCAGCGACTTCGCTCAGGAAGAACTTGAAGAGGTGCTCATGGTGGTGCTTCCCAAAGTCGGTGCAACCGTCACCCAGGGGGTTCCTATGGGCGAGATCGAATCGCTGAAGGTGATCTCAGACTTGGTGGCCCCGGCCACCGGTGAAGTCGTCGAGGTCAACGAGGCCGTCAAGAAAGACCCGGCGCTGGTGAACAACACTCCCTACGAGGCTGGCTGGCTAGTCAAGGTGAAGCTGGCCGACCCGTCGCAGGTCGACGGGCTGCTAGACGCCGCCGCCTACTCCGCGCAGACCAACGGCTAGCGCTACTCGCCCCGCAGCGCTCGCTGCATGTCCTCCACCGCCTGCTGGCCGCCCAGGAACGGGTTGTCGGCTGAGCGGTGCATGCCCAGGGTCTCCCGGTAGTAGAGCCCCACGCGACCGCCTGCTCGGCGTATCTCGTGCATCTCAACGACCTCTTCGAGCACGGCCCGGACATCGTCCGCGACCGTCCACTCCGCCCTGAACGCGATGTGGCCGGTGTGATCCAGCACGTACGTCATGTTGGACACGCCGCCGTACTGCCTGTGGATCTTCCCGTACAGCGAGTCCACGAGTATCTGGCGCTCGACACCGTACTCCCGGAACGCACGAGCGTGCGCGAACTTCTGCTCGAAGGACTGGTGTGCACCGTACAACTCGCCGGGGTGCGCCTCACGCACGTACATGAACGGGAAGTGCGCCTTGCCCACGAAATCCTTGGCCAACTGCTCCATCAGCGGAACCTCCGCTGCGCAGGGTGGTCAGGTCATGCTCCCCAATTCGAGCACCACGGGCAAACCCCGCATGGACTCCAGCGAGACCATCCCGCCGTCGATGGCCGGCAACTCGAAGTCCGGCGCGAGCGAACCCACACGTGGGCCGTCGTTGCGGAAGAACTCCCGCTCAGCCCGCGTCTGTTTCCAGACCGTCAGGTTGTAGGGGCGCCCGAGAAACTCGGGCGCCTCGTCATCCGTGATGTTAGCCGGGTCGTTCGTGGCTTCACGCACCATAGGTTTGCTCTTTCTCTTCTATTACCGCCGGGCCAAAGGTCGCCCGGCGCTCCTGTAAGGCCTAGAGTCCGTAGAACCTGATCGCGTTGCCGCTGAGGATCGCTTCCTTGTCGGCGTCCGTCACATCGGGATTCTCTTTGAGCTCGGCGATCTCTTCCTTACACGACTCGTTGTTGACCTCGTGGGGGAAGTCGGACGAGAAGATGTACGGCTTGTTACCCGTGGTCTTCACCGCGAACGGCAACGTCAACTCATCGCCCTCGACGCCCACGTAGATACGGTCCTCGTCGATGTGGCGGTTGATGTAGTCAGTCATGGACTCGCCCTTCTTGATCTGAAGGAAACGTCCACGAGGGTCGTACTGAATGTGGCTGGCCCACGCGCTCGTGAATCGCTCCATGCACGTCAGCAGCCAGCCGCAGCCAGCCTCCATGAAGCCGACCTTCAAGCCCGGGTACTTGTCGAAGATACCGTTGAATATCATGCCTGCGAAGTTGACCATCTGACCGTACGGGTGGCCGAGCGCGTTGACCGGAGCGTACGGGCTCATGTCGTCCATGAGCATGTTGTCGTGCGCGCCACCGTGGATGCCGATCGCCGCACCCAGATCCTGCGCCTCTGCGTAGATCGGCCAGTAGCGGTCGTTGCCCAGGTGGGATTGCAGGCCATCCGCGCCCGTGGAAGGCAGCATCGCACCGATCATGCCGTAGTCCTTCACGATACGACGCAGTTCAATGACCGCCTCGGCCGGCTCCTGGAGCGGGATCAACCCCATCACCTGGAAGCGACCGTTCTGGTCCTTCATGTAGGTGTCGTACATGAAATCGTTGTAGGCGCGGGCGAGCTCGATAGCCCAGTCCTTGCTCACGATCTTCCCGAAGGTCAGCCCACGGGTGGTGTAGAGAACGGACTTCTCCATCTTGAGATCTTCCATGAACTCTAGCCAGCCCTCGACGCCAACCCGCGCGAACGCGCCTTCAACCAGCGTGTGCTTGTTGGACGAGTGCAGGTGGTCGCTGGACGGGAAGGGATCGCGGATAGGACTGCCGGTCTGGTATTCAGCGGGCATCCTAGCGATGATCGCAGGGAGATCCTCCATCACGTGACCGTCACCATCGATGAGTCGTTCCAAGTTATGAGTAGCCATCAGCGTCTCCTAGATTTTCAAATTAAGTAACTGCCCGCGATCGATCCATGTCCTACTCAGGGACCACTGCCATCTGCCTCATGCGCGGGTCGTTGGGGTAGACCGCGTCCTTTTCGATCACCGCAGACCACGACCGCAAGTGGTAGCCCTCAGCGTGGCTCGCCACCCACGGCTCCACGCCCGCCTCGAGATCGCGCGCATCCTTTATCAAACGCCGACGCAACGCGATGATCGCTGTATCGCTGGTGCCCAGGTGCTCGGCCATGCGGTCGACCAACGCGCCCATGCCTTCGGTCATCGCCGCGTCCTGCTCCCTGATACCAGCGATACCTGAGAACGAGAACGCCTTCTGTGCCGTACGATCATGCAGGTAATTGTTCGTCTCGTTGGCGTCCAACGTGTGCGTCTCGGGATTGAAACTGGGGATATGCGCCTGCGGTCCAGCCGTAAGCTGCCACTTCTCCTGCTCCGTCAGATCCTGGCCTTGGGTGGTGTACTCCACGCACCAGATCTCAGAGTAGTAGTCGTCAACCGGTACCCAGATGTGGCTGTGGATCTTCGTTCGCGCCAGATCGGTGGCCACCAACGTGAAGTACGGCAGGAACCACTGATTGATGCGCCAGTAGAACGAATCACCCTCGGGCGTCTCGCGCTTGGCGGCCAACGCCATGCCGTAGTCCGTCTGCTCAACGATCCACTTCGGCGCATTGTCATGCTCAACGTAACGAGAGTCCAACGCGCCCGACCGCATGTTCGTGCGGTGGAGGAAGCCCACGTGGCTTGAGTCGACGTCACCTTCGAGCGTTTGCACCCAATTGCAGTGCACCGTGAAGTGCGCCATCACGCGCTGGCTCTCCGGCACCTGCGCCCACTCCAACTCAGGCAGCGGTGGCTTAAGCTCAGCAGGGCCCATGTACGCCCACAGCACGCCGCCCTGCTCCTCGACCGGGTACGCGGTCGCGCGCACCTTGTCCTTGAAGTTGGACGCAGCGGGCTCAGACGGCATATCCACGCATTGGCCGGTGACATCGAACTTCCAGCCGTGGTACACGCAGCGCAGCCCACTCTCCTCGTTACGCGCGTAGAACAACGGCGCGCTACGGTGTGGGCAGTTCCACTGCATCAGCCCCACCTTGCCTTTGGAGTCGCGGAACACGATGAGACGCTCGCCGAGCAACGTCACGTTCTTCACGTCGCCGTCAGGATCAGGCAACTGCGACGTCTCCAGAAACGGGTGCCAGTAGCGGCGCAGGTAATTGCCCATGGGCGTTCCCGCACCAACTCGACTCATGTAGTCATTGTCTGTAGCACTCAGCACGACTGACCTCCATTTGGGGCACCCCTGCAGGGATACCGGAGCGAAATGCGACGGCGGAAGCTCAAGCCCCCGCCGATTCTACCTCTTACTACTCGCCCATCAACCATACCTACGTGTTGAAGATCGACTCTTGCTGCGTTCGGTGGATCTTGCCTTGAGACGCTGGTCCCTTGAGGTGAGCCAACTTGAACATCTCGGCCGAAGCAGTCTGGAACTCCTCAACGTCTGAGATCGGCACGTGAGCGAAGTCCTTGCCAGCCGCGCAGTACGCGTACCAGTTCATCTTCGCCTGCTCCTCAAGCTGGATCATCGTCACCACGGAATCCTCCAGCGACTTGCCGACCGTCGCAGCGCCGTGGCCGCGCAACAGCACTGCCTTGCTGTCACCCAACGTGTTGGCGACCTCCATGCCGTCCTCCTCTGTGAGGATCAAGCGCTGGTGCGGGAACACCGGCAGCGGGTCTTTCACCAATCCGTTGCCTTCGTTGCACATCGGCATGATGTCGCCCTGGAGCAACCCCATCACGATCGTGAAGCGCGGGTGGACGTGCACCACGGACATCACTTCCGGGTGCGTCTTGTAGATGCAGGAGTGCATCTTCACCTCATAGCACTGCCCCGAACCGATCGGCCCATCGACCTTGTAGCCGTCCATGTCCACGGTGACCATGTCGCCGCCCTTCATCGCAGCCAACGCATCGAGCTCGTAGCCCCTACCCTTAACCACAAACTTGTCCGGCTCCGACGGCATCCGCATGCTCGCGTGACCCAAAGACGCCAGCACCCCCGACGCGAAACCCGAACTCGCCAACACCCGGTTCGCCTGCGCGACCTTTTCCTTCACCTCTTCGTGTTCACTCGCCATGATTCATCTCCTACTCATCATTTCTTGATTGCCATTATCGGGCGGCCAGTGCCGCCATCGCCGGGGATACTACCAGGCGAGGGGGGTGTCGGTGTTGATTGGAGTTGGACAGGCGTCCGCGCACGCAACGTCTCGACCCGGACCAAGTTACCCTGATTGCAATGAACAACATCGAGCCCGTGGGGTTTCATGATTAACATGCATCAAGACGGTGGATCCAGCGAGATTCAATTGGTCGGAATCCCGCGAACCGCAGAATGGGGTTCCTTGAAACCCCGTGTTGTACGGTTGTTGCAATCTAGGGCTGGAAGCGCCGCCGCAACGATCCTCGAGTCATTGGCCTTTGGTCTTTATAGCGGGACAAACCGGTTCGCTGACGAATTCTCATTGCTCTATCTGTCGGCCTCCATCGATCAGTACATCTCGTTCGCTGAGCAAAGCAAGGCCTCCGAATCAAAAGGCCTGTACAGTTCCATCGCCAGGACGGTCAACGAGATTGGGCCTTATATCCGCTTTATCGCGATCGGGTTGGATTCCAAAACTACCGACCTCCCGATTCAAAGCCCTTCTTTAGCAATCACGTCGGACACGGTCGAACGCGCTCTTGCAGATTGCGAACGACTCATCAATGCGTCAGGGGCTGCGAGCATTGATGGCAATCAACTGACAGGATCCCTGCCACCAGAACTTGCCCACCTAGCGCCGTGAGCATCAACCAACCGGACGCTGGAGCCTCGCCTCAAGTCGGTGAGCGCTTTGGCCTGCACCCTACGCCTCAACCTGCCCACGCTCACCTCCTTAACAGCAAAAGGGGCGGGCCACTTGACCCGCCCCTTCGAACTAGCTGATTACAGCCCTAAAACCGTCGCGATCCCTCACCAGGCACGCCAAACGTCTTCCCCGGTATCTCCACGCCAGCCACGTGGTGATTCTCCGCCGACTGCGAGTCGAGCGGCCCACCACCTGGCGCCAGGCGCGAGTCGCCCGAGGGCTCATCAGTCCGTCGCGCGCCGACCCGCAGGAGGAACAGATTGCGGTCGCCCGTGTTGAAGTAACGGTAGAACGCCCCTTGCGGGATCATGATGCCCCCGTACTGTTCCACGATCGTCGGCGTCTCGTTCTCGTCGAAGAACGTCACCTGACCCTCCAGCACGATGAACGAGTGATCCTCGTTCGTGTGAGTGTGCGTAGCGTTCTCGCCGCCCTCAGCGTTGATCTTGAGGCTCAGCCACATCAGATCGGTGCTCGCGAGTTCGATATTCACACGCCCCGCGGACAGGTACGGCCCGCCGATCGTGAACGTGGTTGCCTTGGGTGTTGCCTTGGTCTCAGTTGCCATGATCGCTCCTTTTCCTCTCTCTCCGCCGATTTGCTATCAGTCCAGCTAACGAGTCGAGCCTTGTGGAACTCCTGACGACGGGTACTCCGTCGTCCGCGCGTAATGCCAGTCCGCCAGCTCCTCTTCCCAGTCCGTATCGCGTGCCAGGGACACATTGCAGGTACGCAGACGGTACCACTCAGGGTTGTCTACGCCCGGTGGGATAACGCCATCGTCGCGCAGCAACTTCGCCGCATTAATCAGCTTACGCCGCACCTTGATGATCGCCGCGTCCGTCGTACACAGATGCTCCACCGTCCGATCCATGATCGGCCCCATGCTTTGCAGCACCGCCGCGTCCTGCAAGCGAACGCTGGGGATACCCGTGAAGTTCAGCTTCTTCGACTCCTGATCCATCAGGAAGTCCGTGTCGATGCGGGCCTCTGGCCACCAATCGGAGAAGAACTTGCCCTTCTGCTCCGGCCTCATCGGGCCCATGCCGTCGATCAACTCACCCTTGTTCGCGGGCAGATCGTCCACCGGCCACAGCGCACCCTTCATCTTCTCCGTCGGGTGCCAGCGCACGCCCATGTGCAGCGTGTGGGTGTCGTCGATCGGTACGTAGATCGACAGCGGCACGGAGGTCGGGCTGCCGGGGAACATGCCGTAGAACGGGAACATGAAGTTCGTTGTGCGCCAGTAGACGTTGCCGTCCTCCTCCTCGCGCTCCGCCGCGTACATCAAACCGTAGTCAGCCTCGCGAAGGTGGAACTTCGCCGACAACCCGGTGTGGAACAACCCGAACTTCGGCGATTCCTCGCGTTTATTCCGGGCGTGGAGGAAATACACGTGGGTGGAATCCATCTCACCCTCAAGGCTCTGCATCCAGTTCCACTCGTAAACGGCCTTGCGGTAGAGCGCTCGCTGGTCGTCAGGAACCTCGCCCCACTCGAACTCGGGCACGCCCGGAGGATTCTCCTGACGAGGCCCCATGTAGATCCACGTCATGCCGCCATAATCGGCGCCCTTGTACGCGGTGATCTGAACCTTGTTCTTGAAATTGCTCTCCGCCACCTCGTTGGGCATCTCGATGCACTGACCGGTAACATCGAACTTCCAGCCGTGGTAGGCGCACCGCAGGCCGTCTTCCTCGTTGCGACCGTAAAACATACTCGCGCCACGGTGCGGGCAGCGCTCTTGCGTGAACGACGGCGTACCGTCACTAGAGCGCCACGCCAACAGATCCTCGCCGAGCACGCGAACCCGCTTCGGTTGTCCGTCCGGGGGAATCTCCCAGGAGTAGATCAACGGCATCCAGTACTGCCGCATCAGATCGCCCATGGGTGTTCCCGGGCCAACCCTACAAAGCAGTTCCGTGTCGTCGGTTGAGAGCATCTCCGGCCTCCTACAACTTGGCAACTTGGTGAAACTCGATGTTTCAGTGCCGCGCCAGCATACGCCTGCTAGCTCGCTCTTTGCATAACTAACCGTTCGCCAACTCGATGATCGCGCGTGTCAAAACCTCAGCACCCGCCGCCAGATCGTCAGGCGTCGCGCTCTCCAACTCATTGTGCGAGATGCCATCCGCGCATGGCACGAAGATCATCGCTGTCGGCGCCACCCGCGCTATATAGCAGGCGTCATGCCCCGCGCCAGACGATATCTCCATGTACGAGTAGCCCGCCGCCAACGCACCTGCCTCCACCGCGTCCACGCATCGACGGTCGAACGTCACCAGAGGCGAATGCCATATCTCTCGCAGATCCATCTCCACGCCATGCTCGCTGGCGATACCCGCCGCGTACTCCCGGAGCGTCGTGCTCATCCCTAGCAGCACGTCCTCGTCCGGATGACGCATATCCACCGTGAAGAAGCACGAGCCCGGGATAGTGTTGCGGCTGTTCGGCCCCACCTCCATCATCCCCACCGTCGCGCGACCGTCCTCGACCGACAATCCTATGCGATTGATCTCCGTAACGATGCTCGCCGCCGCCACCAATGCGTCATGCCGACGATCCATGGGCGTTGTGCCAGCGTGTGCATCCTGACCAGTCAGCGTCAACTCATACCAGCGCTGCGCCTGCGCGCCCTGCACCACGCCTATCGTCTTCGCCTCGCCCTCCAGGATCGGCCCCTGCTCGATGTGCGCCTCAACGTACGCTGCGATCGGCCGCCCACCGACCTGCGCATCGCCCGCGTAGCCGATCCGCGTGAGCTCTTCGGCGATCGTGTGGCCGTCGGCGTCCTGACGACTCAGGCCGTACTCCAGATCGAACGCCCCCGCGAACACTCCGCTCGACACCATCGCCGGCGCGAACCGCGAGCCCTCTTCGTTGGTCCAGTCCACGATCTCCACCGCGCGCTTGGTCTCGATGCCCTGGTCGTTCAGCGACCGCACCGCCTCAAGCGCCGCCAGCACCCCGAACACGCCATCGAACTTGCCGCCGTTGGGCTGCGTATCCAGGTGGCTGCCCGCAAGCACAGGCGCCAACGACGGGTCAGTCCCCTCGCGACGCGCGAACACGTTGCCCATCGCGTCCACGGAGATTGAGCAGCCCGCCTCGCGGCACCACGCAACGAACAGGTCGCGCACCTCGCGATCCAGATCGGTCAGCGCCAGCCTGCGCGAGCCGCCCTTCTCCGTCGCCCCGATCTTGGCGACCACCATCAGCGAATCCCACAACCGTTTTGAGTTGGTCAGTTGGTCTGGCATGGATCGGATTGTACGTCCCAGGCGAATCTATTTCTGAATACCCACCGAAGGGGATCGCCCGTACCAGCCAGTGAAATGCTCAACGATACGAGTCCGAATTAAGGCCGCTCCCAGTAGTTCTGGTTGATAATGATTCGTATAGAGGCATGAGCGGTCGAAGGACTCCCAGGCGGTGATGCATAGCCATGATTAAAGTGATGCGCGCGTTTCTGCTGTGGACCCTGATGGCCCTCGCAGCTTGCGGCGGTGACCCGACGCCATCCCCAACGGTCATCACTAAGGCCGAAGCGGTGAAATTGGCGATGGCCGACGCCAGCGAGTGGATACCAGGAGGTCCAACTCCCGTCGACGACGCCAGAAACCCCATCGCAAAGCTGATGGCAGTGCGCGAATACCGAGCGCTCGTCAACCAAGAAACCGACGCGATGTTCGGGCAAGACGACCTGGCATGGGTCGTCCAGCTTGAAGGGCATTCACAGACTGAGAGCCCGCCGCCAACATTCCTCATCACCGAGTATTCGCACGCGGTCTTCGCCTACGACGCCCAGACAGGGGCGATGGCGCACGTGAGTTGGGGAACCCGCAGAACGGGACCTTTATTCGTCCCTGAGTAGCGCCCCTGCGTGTGCGTCATGCGAAACGTGACAGGCAGCCCAGGTACTGCGAGACTACGCGAAATTCGGCACAGCGCGGAGGTCACCATGCAATACGACCTACTCATCAAGAACGGCAGAGTCGTCGACGGCTCAGGGGCCCCTTCTTTTAACGGCGACGTCGGTATCAAGGACGGCATCATCGTCGCGGTGGGCAAGCTCACCGGCGACGCCACGCAGGTCATCGATGTCCAGGGCAAGGTGATCTCGCCAGGGTTCATCGACAACCACTGCCACTTCGACGGCCAGGTGCTGTGGGATCCCCTGTGCACCTTCTCCGTGTATCACGGCGCAACCACCGTCATCAACGGCAACTGCTCCCTCGCCCTCGCGCCTGCGCGCCCAGACGCCCGCGCAGACCTCGTCTCCATGCTGTCGCGCGTAGAGTCCATCCCTGTTGAGTCTCTCCTTGCAGGCGTCGACTTCACGTGGGAGTCCTACCCTCAGTACCTCGACCGCGTCGACGCCAAATTGGGTGTGAACGTCGGCTCTCTCATGGGCTTCTCCGCCATACGTCGTCACGTTATGGGCGAGGCCGCCTATACCAGTGAGGCGTCCGCCGAGCAGATCGCGGAGATGAAAGAGATCGTCCGCGAAGGACTGCGCGCTGGATCCCTTGGACTATCGTCAGAGCTGAACAAGCGTCACATGGATCACGAAGGTCGCGTCCTACCCGCCAACCACGGCGCGGGTGCCGAGTTCTACGAGGTCGCCATGACCCTAGGTGAGATCGGCGCGGGCACCATCCAGTTCGGCGACACCGGCGGCATCGAGCAGAGCGATGGCCTGCTGTCCCGCATCGCTCGTGACTCAGGTCGGCCGGTCGTATCCAGCCGACTCAAGCCCGACGGCGCCGACTGGGATGGCCTACGTATGTACTCCATGCAAGCGCCGTTCCTCCATAACACCGCGCGCTGGACGCTGATTAACGTGGGCACGTTCGATGGCATGCCCGGCTGGGCCAAGATCATCGCGCTCCCCATCGACGAGAAGCGCGTCGCCCTTGCTGACCCCGCTGTCCGAGACGCGATGCGCGAAGAGGCCTCCAAGCCCAGCCCTTACTCACCAGAGAACGGCACCGCCGTCGACTGGTCCAAGTTCTACGTCGCCACCCCAGCCCTGGAGAAGAACGAGGGCCTCGCAGAGCGCAGCGTCACCGAGATCGCTGCCATGCAGGGCAAAGACTCGCTAGATGCATTCCTTGACCTTGGCCTTGAAGAGGACTTCAAAACACTGTTCTACCAGCGCACCGGCACCACCGCCGAGGCCATGGGCGACACGCTCAACGACCCCATGGTTCTGCCTGGCCTCTCTGACGGTGGCGCCCACGTCACGCGTCGCAACGACAGCCACTTCTCTACCTTCCTCCTGTCGTTCTGGGTTCGCCAGCGCCAGGCCATGACCCTCGAAGCGGCCGTCCGCAAGCTCACGTTCATGGGAGCGTCCGTCTTTGGCCTCCACGACCGCGGCCTCATCCGTCCTGGTCTAGCCGCAGACATCGTCGTCTTCGACCCAGACACGGTCGCGCCAGGTGACCTTGAAATGGTCAACGACTTCCCCGCCGACGCCAGCCGCATGCGCCGCATGTGCGAGGGCGTCGACTACACCATCGTCAATGGCCAGGTCCTCATCGACCACGGCGAGCACACCGGCGCACTCCCCGGACGCCTACTTCGTGGCAGCGCCTACCAGGTCTAGCACTCGCCGCACGGGCGAAACGCCTTCAAAGCAAGAGGGGCTGGCAACAATGCCAGCCCCTCCCTCGTTAACGTCATCCAAATCCCGAGCCCCCAGAGCGCGCCAGCGCAACCTTTAGTCCCAGCGGCGAAGCCAAGAGATCCGAGGGCTCGCTCCGACTGGCTACACGTTTTGCCTACGAACGAGCCCGGGGAATCCCGGCTCGCCCTCAACCACGATCTCAAGCCCGCGTCCCGGAGCGCCGAGCGACCTTTAGTCCTAGCGGCGAAGCCAAGAGTTCCGAGGGCGAGCCCCGACTGGCTCCACGCCCGAACCCACCAACGAGCCCGTGAGTCCCGGACACGCTATCTATTCAAGCGATAGCCCAACATAAAAGCGCCGTGGCCAAATCCCCACACCCAGCGAACCCCTAGCGCCAAGGCCTGGGATCATTCCACCCTCGCCGTCCACAAGCGTCCGGGTAGGCACCCGGCCACATAACGGCCTAGATTATGTCCAGCCGCGGTTCCAGGGCTCGCCACGCTCGATCTTGCGCGTGTAGTAGCGCCACTCGTCGGAATGATCCGTCGTAGGCCTAGCGATAGACTTGCCGCGCTCCGCCATCTTCGAACGGTTGTACGCCAACATCTCCTTGTGATCGACCGTCACACCTTCGTAGCCCATCTGGCGGGCCGCGTGCTCCATCTTCGCCGTGCGCTCCATGTAGATCGCCGTCATCGTCGCCTCGTCAATCGTCTTACCCACCGTCACGATGCCATGACCATTGATCGTCATGCCCGGCGCGTCGCCGATCGTCTGCACCAGCGCATCGCCGTCCTGGGTGTCCGAAACGTAGATGGGCAGCGGGTACACCGGCAGGCCCTCGCCGAACTTCGACGACTGCAAGTGGATCGCCTGGATCTTCAGCTTCGCCAGACCCATCACGATGCACATAGGAGCGTGCGCGTGCACGATAGAATTGACCTCAGGCTTCGCCTTGAAGATCTGCGTGTAGATCGACGCCTCGCCCGGGACGGTGCCCGTACCCCGGAGCTTATTGCCCTCGAAGTCGAACTCCATCATCCAGTCTTCGTCCTTATTCTCCTGCGCCACCCGCAGCAGCTTCACCGCGATGCCCTTGTTGTCGGGCAACCGCACACCGATGTGTCCGATGATGTCGCCGAACTCCCACTCCAGGATCGTCGACGCCGTCCTCAGATCGCCTTGCAAGACTTCAACGTCATCCATAAGCGCACCTCCATCTGTCAGATCGTTCCCAAGTCATTCCAAAATCATCCAACCTATTCAGACCGGCGCATACTACCAGGCTCTATAATCCCGCAAAACTCCACTGTGCACAGGTGACCCATGCCCGACATGACCGGCGGCCAAGCGCTCATCAAATCCCTCGTCCGCGAAGGCGTCGAAGTCATCTTCGGCCTACCTGGCGTGCAGATGTACGAGGCCATCAACCCCATCGCTGATGAGCCAGGCATGCGCTTCATTACCGCCCGCCACGAGCAAGCCACCGCCTACATGGCCGACGGCTACGCGCGAGCCAGCGGGAAGCCCGGCGTCTGCATGGTCGTGCCTGGCCCTGGACTGCTGAACGCATCCGCCGCCATCGGCTCCGCATTCGCCGCTTCCTCACCGATCCTCGTCGTCTCCGGGCAGATCCCCAAGGACAACATTGGCAAGGACATCGGCGTGCTCCACGAGGTCAACGACCAGATGGTCGCGATCCAGCAGGTCACCAAGGCCGCCTATCGCATGCTCTCACCCGGCGAAGTCCCAGGCACGGTTCACGAGGCATTCAAGCAACTGCGCACCGGACGACCGCGTCCTGTTGAGATCGAGATCCCCCAGGACACCCTCGGCGAGGTCGAGGACATCGAGCTGCTGGAGCCTGGCGATTACCGACGCCACGGTGCGCCCCAAGATCAGGTGAACGAGGCCGCTCGCATCCTGGCTGAGGCCAAGGACCCGGTGATCTGGGCTGGCGGTGGTGTCATCTCGTCCGGCGGTTCCGAGGCGTTGACCCGCATCGCTGAGCACCTGCAAGCCCCCGTCCACGTGACCCACGAGGGCAAAGGCGCCATCGACGAGCGTCACTACCTCTCGCGTGGCGCGCTCAAGACGCGTACGGACACCCTGCGCGAGGAGCTCAAGTCCCACGACGTGATCCTCGCCGTCGGCACCCGGTTCGCCGCCGTGTTCCCCGACCCCGGCCAGCGTGTCGTGCAGATCGACATCGACCCCGAGGAGCTTGGCCGCAACCACGCCAACACCTATAAGGTGCTCGGCGACGCTGGCGAAACCCTCGCCGCGCTCGAGACCCAGCTAACGTCCACGTCAGAGGCCCACGAGTCGCGACAGGACGAGATGGTCGAGTGGCGAGCCAACCGGTTCGGCACTGGCAGACTCGACCCCCAAGATGGCTTCAACGAGGCGCTACGCCGGGCCATCCCCGAGGACGGCATCCTCATCGCAGGCATGACCCAGCTCGGCTACTACGGGCGCGTCTACTTCCCCATCTACAAGCCAGGCACGTACTTCAACTCGTCCTATTTCGGCAACCTCGGCTTCGCCTACCCCACCGCCCTCGGCGTGAAGGTCGCCAAGCCTGACACGCCAGTCATCGCCATCTCAGGCGACGGCGGCTTCATGTTCAACTCATCAGAATTGGCAACAGCTGTTCAGTACAACATCGGAGTGGTGCTCGTCGTATTCAACGACAACGCCTTCGGCAACGTCATGCGTGACCAGAAGGACCGCTACGGCGCCGACCGCGTCGTCGGCAGCCAACTCCACAACCCCGACTTCGTGAAACTCGCCGAGGCCTACGGCGCACGAGGCGTCCGCGCCCACACCCCCGACGAACTCGAAACCGCCGTCCGCGAGGCCATCGCCATTGACGCCCCCACGCTCATCGAGGTACCCGTCGGCCCCATGCCTAGCCCGTTCTAGGGCTAGGCCATTCAAGCCCACGCGGCCTGTGATCACCTAGCGTTGGTTACAGGCCGTACAGCGCCTTCGCGTTCGCGCCCAGTATCTTGTTGGCGATCCGTGGCCCCACCGGATCGTGCTCACGAAGCGTGTTCAGCGCGGCCAGCTCCGACGCCGTGTCAGCGTGCCCGTAGTCCGACCCGATAACCAGATTGTCCTCGCCCGCTACGCCAACAACGTAGGAAACGTCATCGTCGGTCTGGCACGCCACGTACATGCGGTTCTTGGCGAGCATCTCGTTGCTCACGACGCCCTCCAAATGCTTGCCATCCGCCTGCGCGAACCGACGCACCAGATCGTGAACGACGTACGGCACCCACTGTGCACTCGCCTCAACGAACGCGAACCTGAGCGTGGGAAAACGCTGGGGCACCTTGTGCAGCAACAACGTGTGAAAGCTGCTCATCACCGGCAGCTTGGAGACCAGGAAGCTACCGCTGTCCGTCCCGAATCCCAGGAAGTTCGCCACAGTCGGGTTCGACGTCCCAGCGTGGATGCAGATCGGCAGATCAAGCCCCATGGCGATGTCGTACATCGGGAAGAAGTACGGGTCTGACAGGTGCCGATCGCCCTCAAAACCCCGCATGAACACACCGCAAGCGCCATGCTCCTTCGCGAACTCCAACTCCTCCTTGGCCTTGGACAGATCCATCAGCGGCGGCATCGCCACCCAACGTAGCCGGCCCTCGCCCTGCTCCCAGATCTCGGCCAGCCAACGGTTGTAGCTCCGACCCAGCGCATAATCCGCGGCCGGGCTATCGGCGATCTTGCGCGTATAGATCGTCGGGTACAGCACCTGGATGTCGGTGCCCAACTCGTCCATGTGACTCAGCCGCGCCTTCACATCGTGAAGCTCCCGCGACGCCTCGCTCGTGTCCGACCCGATGTTCACCCGCCGAGGCTTCAGCTTGCCATCGATGATCCACGACAAGCGTTTCGACTCCCCCTCCACAGGCGCCACCGTCACCGGCTTGTACCGGGCGTACTCGCCCTCAATGAACTCCCACGTCCGATCCGTCTCGATCACATGGGCATCCGCGTCAATCGTCAAGGGTCGCTCGCTGGTCGTCATAGCTCGATCCTCCCTAGGCACGCTCACACAAACTCAACCGTTTCGCGAAACCATACGCCATCGCACGCTGACGTGCTGGAGGGCGAGCAAGCCGTCCGCGAAGCCATCGCCTCCCGCGCCCGTCCATTCTAGGGGCTGGCGCGGCAAGCGCGCGCCTGTCACGGGCCCGGCGCTCCAAAACGGGAGTCTGGTCCAGACCTGTATTCCGTTCGTAGAGCCCATGTGTCGTTGTTCTACGATTCGGTCAGTAGCTAACTGGCCAGGGAAAATGTCAGTCATGAAGGAACTGACA